>CACZNY010000266.1 GCA_902782655.1 uncultured Lachnospiraceae bacterium | reverse complement strand
GGTAATCAGCCTTCGCAGAAAGCTTATGGTCATTACAGCACTCTGTTTTCTGGCCTTCAGCATAATCCCGGAAATCTCATGGGGAAAGAAGGTTCTTGTCAAGATCGATCTTGGCAGGTTCTTTGGGACCTTTGTGGGGATATTCAGAAGTAATGGAAGATTTATCTGGCCGGTATGCTATATGATCCTTTCATGTGTGATCATCTTTCTTTTCAGGCATATGAAGGAGAGAACCCTGGTCATTCTTTTGTCGGTCTGCCTTTTTCTTCAGCTTGCCGATATGCTGCCGTATCTTTTAGAGAGGCATATCAGATTTGCAAGAGGGGATTATGAGTACACAGGGATCTTTGACGGGAACGAAGCATTGGATGATGTTATAGGGAGATACGATCACATAGTAATGGATATAGAGGATGGAGCGGTAGATCAGTATCTGAGCTATTACGCCTATCTTCATGATATGACGACCAATGATTTTTATTATGCAAGACCGATAGGCAATAAGGTTCAGAATACGCTGGAAGCTCTGAGGTATGATATGGAAAACGGCATATATGATGACAGCCTGCTGTACGTGCTGGGCAAGGATAAGCTTGCTTTATACAGGGGGCTTGACCTTCATTTTTACGAGATAAAGGGACGTTATATTGCGAGTCATGAACCGATAGAGGGAATGCAGGAAGCGGAAGTATAAAATAAGGACAAACGCCGAGCCGGCATTTGTCCTCTCAATACCTGATACCTGTGACGCTTCAAAAACCTTTCGGTAAGAGCTTATACCATATAAGGCTCAAGAACCTTCAATACATCATCGATATTATCCTCGGCATGGATGTTCAGGTCGATGGGCTTGGAAAGGTCAAGGCTGAAGATACCCATGATAGACTTTGCATCTATGACGTATCTTCCGGACACAAGATCAAAATCATAATCGAACTTAGTGATATCATTTACGAATGATTTTACCTTGTCGATTGAATTCAGTGAGATCTGTACGGTCTTCATATCAATCCTCCTTAATACTTATCGCTGAGTAAAAATAGATTATTCTTGTGTAAGTTTCATTACACGCGTATTATGATAAAGTTGCGTTTTGTAATTGTCAATGATAAAAGATGACGAAAAAAAGTTTGTTTTATGGGTAAATCAGTCGCTTTTCACAATCTGGGATGCAAGGTCAACTCCTACGAAACGGAAAAAATGATGAAGGAGCTGGCAGAAAAAGGGTATGATATTATACCTTTTGACCAAAAAGCTGACATATATATAATCAATACCTGTTCGGTAACGAATATTGCAGACAGAAAAACAAGACAGATGCTGAACAGAGCCAGGAGACTCAACCCTGATGCCGTCATAGTTGCAGCCGGCTGCTATGTCAACACCCGCAGGGCGCGGGGTGTAATACCGGAAGAAGCAGATATCTGTGTTTCAAATGAAGAAAAAAGGGATATAGCCGGTATTCTGGATGGATATTTTGCAGGAAGGGAGAAGACAGAGTCTGATAATGGCTGCCGTGGTGACCTTCCTGAGGATGCGCTTCATACAAGGTGTTTTATTAAGGTGCAGGACGGATGCAATCAATTCTGCTCCTATTGTATCATCCCATATGCAAGGGGCAGGATATGCTCAAGGACTGTGAGGGAAATAATAGAAGAGACCAGACAGTATGTAAAGGCAGGATACAAGGAATTCGTGCCTACCGGTATACACATTTCTTCATTTGGGAAGGACAGGGAAGCGGATCATGAGGATCTGCTGGGACTTTTACGGGCGATGTCGGAAACGGAAGGAGTGGAGCGGATACGGCTCAGTTCCCTTGAACCACGTACCGTAACAGAAGAATTTGCGGCAGGATTAAGGGAAATAAAGCAGATTTGTCCCCATTTTCATCTGAGCCTTCAGTCCGGATCAGATACGGTTCTTAAAAGAATGAACCGCAGATATACAACCGATGAATATGCCGAAGCGGTAGATATTTTGAGAGGCTGCTTTGATGATCCTGCTATAACTACGGATATCATTACCGGATTTCCGGGAGAAACCGAGACTGAATTTGAGGAAACCGTGGGTTTTGTACAACGCATGAATTTCTATGAGACTCATGTTTTTAAGTTTTCACGGCGCAGGGGAACAGCTGCTGACAGGATGGAAGGGCAGCTGACCGAGGCTGTAAAACATGAGAGATCTGTCGTCTTAATGAAGATAAATGCCGAAAAAAAGAGAGAATTTGAGGACAGACACATTAAGACGGGCGCCAGGGCGGAGGTTCTTTTTGAAGACCTGGAAGAGGCGGGAGGAAGGATCCTGCGTTCAGGATATACAAGGGAATACTTGAAGGTATACGATGAAAGAGGAGCTTTCGATGCGGGGGATATCGCAGAGGGGAGTATTAGGAGACAGGGTGAAGTAATACTGTTTGAAAGGACTTGAAATGGAATGCTATCTTGATAATGCAGCTACAACAAAGGTGGATTTTGAAGCGGCGCACCTGATGCAGGAGATAATGCTTGAGGATTACGGCAATACGGCCAGCCTTCACCGCAAGGGATTTGAAGCGGAGCAGCACATAAGAAAAGCCCGCGAGATCCTTACGGGGATACTGAAATGCAAGGAAAGCGAGCTTATATTTACCTCGGGCGGGACGGAGTCTGATAACCTTGCTTTGATCGGAACATACTTTACGAGCAGGAGAAGAGGAAGCCATATAATTACGACCCGGATAGAGCATCCGGCAGTTTTGCAGACGATAGAGTATCTCAAGGCTCTTGGCGCTTCAGTCGATTTCCTTGATGTGGACAGTGAAGGTCATATAGATCTGGAGCAGCTTGAGAATTTTCTCACGGAAAGGACGCTCATGGTTTCCGTGATGCATGTTAATAACGAAATAGGAGCAGTGGAGCCTATAGCAAAGATCGGAAAGCTGATACATGACAGGCAGCCGGATTGCCTGTTTCATGTGGATGATGTACAGGGATTTGGAAAGATAAGCCTGATACCCAGGGATAATCATATTGATCTGCTGTCTGTTTCTTCCCACAAAATTCACGGACCCAAGGGGGTCGGCCTTTTGTATAAATCAGAGAGAGCCAGACTGTCTCCGATGATACACGGAGGAGGACATCAGAAAGGCTACCGATCAGGGACCGAGAACGTACCAGGAGTGGCCGGCTTTGCCTGTGCCGCATCAAAGCGATATGAGGATATAGACGATGCTTATTCTCATATGGAAAGACTTAAGAATGTTTTTATCGATGAGATATCAGAGCTTGCGGATATTAAAGTGAATGGCGGGGATGTGCCCTATATCATTTCACTGTCGGTAAAGGGAGTCAGGGCCGAGGTGCTGGTGCATGCGCTTGAGCAGAAGGAGATCTATGTATCTGCCGGAAGTGCATGTTCTTCAAACAGGCCTCAGATTTCCGCTACATTGAAGGCCATAGGGGTCGAGCAGTGGCAGCTTGATTCTACAATAAGGATCTCGCTTTCTCCGCAAACCGACATAGAGGAGATACGTTATGCAGCGGAAGGGATAAAAGAAGCCGTGCCCGGCCTGAGGAGGTTTGTGAGAAAGTAAATGTATCATTTTTTTGCTGAGCCTTCGGATATTGCCGGCCGCGATATTTATCTCCGAGGTGTAGATTATAATCATATCCGAAATGTTTTAAGGATGAAAAAAGGCGAAGTGATATCGGTGTCGGATGGTATATCGGATAAGGAATACCGGTGCCATATTGAGAGCTATACAGCAGATACCGTCCATTGCCGTCTGGATTTCATAAAAGAAGCAGATGCCGAGCTTCCGGTGCGGGTTTATCTGTTTCAGTCGCTTCCGAAGTCCGATAAGATGGAATTTATAATCCAGAAGTCGGTAGAGCTTGGCGTGTCTGATATCATTCCCGTTGCATCGAAAAGATGCGTGGTGAAGCTTGATGAAAAGAAGGCGGCTGCAAGGATCGGGAGATGGAATTCCATAGCGGAGGCCGCTGCAAAGCAGAGCGCAAGGCATAATGTACCCAGGGTCCACAATATACTAAGCTTTAGGGAAGCACTTTCGTATTCAGAAGAATGTGAAACGAGACTGATACCATACGAGCTGGCAGAGGATTTCGGCAAGACCCGGGATATATTGAACTCTGTGGATAGAGGAAGGTCAGTGGCCATATTCATCGGACCGGAGGGCGGGTTTGATGAAGAAGAGATAGAGGCGGCAGAAGAAGCAGGTCTCATACCGGTGACACTGGGACACAGGATACTCCGTACAGAGACGGCAGCTATGGTAATTCTTTCCTGGCTTATTTTCATACTGGAGAAATAAAAGGCGGACGTGAAGGATCTAAACTATAAAAAACTGGCAGCAGGCATCATAGCCTTCATGGTGGTGGTGACCATGGTAACCATAAGCTTTGTCATATATTTCGGGAACAGAATGTTCCGGATACTGGAAGAGAATGGAAATGAAAGCTTTATAGGAAGGCATTATGCCTTTATCTGTGAAAGCGGTCAGGAGGGGTTTTACGGTTCCATTTTCGAAGGAGCACTTGCGGAAACGGAAAAAGACGGAGATTATCTTGAGGATATGGGAGGAAATCTGGCATATTCCCATGATAAGTATGAGCTGATGGAGCTTTCCATAGATGCAGGGGTGGACGGTATCATCATCAATGCGGGGGAAAGTGAAGCCATGCGCGATCTTATCGACAGAGCGGATGAAAGGGGGATCCCGGTAATAACCGTAGGGAGCGACAATACATCATCCGCGAGAAAATCCTACGTAGGGTATGGGTACTATGATCTGGGAGTAAACTATGGAAAGGAACTGCTGAAGAAAGCCACTGACGAGCAAAAGAGCGTGCTTGTGATGATGAGCCCTGACGCGGAGGATTCCAGTCAGAATATCATCTTTCAGGGGATCAGGGAAACCATAGAGAACTCGGATGCTTCATCAAGCTTCAAGCTTGAGACAATGGCTGTCCCGGACACGTCTGCCTTCGGGGCAGAAGAGAGCATAAGCGCTCTTATCATGAGGGATGAGGAGCTCCCGGATGTGATGATCTGCCTAAATGAGATCTATACAACCTGCGTAAGTCAGGCTCTGGTGGATTATAACAGAGTGGGGCAGACGATCGTATACGGCTTTTACGAAAACAACACCATTCTTTCTGCGATCGAGAAGAACATCGTCTTTGCAACGGTGACGATGAATACGAGACAGATGGGAGAATACTGCATAGAAGCGCTTAAAGAATATGAGGAGACAGGCTATGTAAATGAATACATGCCTGCAGACATCAGGGTGATAACTGCTGATAACATATCTGAATATCTGATGGAAAAAAGGGCGGAGGCACAGGATGGCGAAGCCTGACGGATCACCAAAAGAAAAGTCAACCGTACAGACTAACATGATAATGCTTACCGTTGTGACCTCCGTGATAATACTGGTGATGAACATAGTTCTGTTTTTTTATATAAGCCGCGCCATAGACGTGATCAACAGGGTTTATTCGACAAACGTGACAATCGGAGAAATGTCTGATGCGCTGAGTCTGGTACGCAGCAGCATGACGGAATATCTGAATACCAAATCCACGGATTCCATGGAGCAGTATTTCGATGCCTGTCAGCAATACAGGGACTTTCTGTCAGAGCTTTCGCTGCAGGGGCAGGGTCGTGACACGGCGGCGATCCTTCAGGATATAGAGGGACTGTCGGATACGTATCTTTCGGTTACGGATGATACGATACAGGCCAAGCGCGGAAGAGTTGTGGAAAAGTATAATGCCGGATATGAAAGATCTGAGAAGATATACGGATATATCAATTCTTATATTTATAACCTGAACAATGAGCAGTTCAGGAGAAATTCGGAAAAATACGCTTCATTAAGAGCGTCTCTGAGATCTCTTGCAGCGGTGACCATGTCAGTGATAGTGGTGGTGGCTATTGTAAATATTCTGCTTACCTCTGTCATGACAAAAAACATCATGGATCCTGTGCGCCAGAGGGAGATAGTGATGGAGACTCATCTGAAGGATGCAGAGCTTAAATATCTGCAGGCACAGATAAATCCCCATTTTCTTTTCAATACACTTAATGCGGGGGCGCAGCTTGCGATGCTCGAGGATGCGGATAAAACGTCGGATTACCTGCAGAACGTCGCGGCGTTTTTCAGATACAAGATAAAAGGGGAGAATAAGGAGACCACACTTGAGCAGGAGATAGCGCTGGTTGATAATTATATTCATATCCTGAATGTACGGTTTTCGGGAGATATACACTTTCGCAAAGAGCTTGACGAAGATTGTCTATCGGTTTCTGTTCCGGGTATGATACTTCAGCCCATAGTAGAGAATGCCGTAAATTACGGTATCAGGGACATTGAAAGAGAAAAGCATATAGTTCTGAAGGTAGAGAGGCTGCCGGAGCTTATCCGGGTCAGAATAGAGGACAACGGAGTTGGCATGAGTGCCGGGCGCATAAGGGAGGTCATGGCGGGAAATGCAGGAGACAATCCGATCATGAAGGACTCGAACGGAGTGGGGATAGTAAATGTGATGTCGAGGCTCAGGCTGTTTTATGACAGGGAAGAGGTAATGCATATGTTCAGTGAGGGTAAGGACAAAGGCACTATAGTGGATATACTTATCCCTGTGGATACATCGGAGGAGTAGACAGGAAGAATGTACAGGATAATGCTTGCTGATGACGAGGGCATCGTCACCGATTCCATAAAATTCATCATTGAAAAGGAATTTCCCGGCCTTTGCGAGACTGAGATCGCCAAAACCGGGAGGGCGGTGATCGAGCTTGCGGAGACCTTCAGACCTGATATAGCCTTTATGGATATACAGATGCCGGGGATCAACGGGATAGAGGCAATGAGGGAAATACGCAGGACAAATTCCTCTACGGTTTTCATAATACTCAGTGCTTATGACAAGTTTGATTATGCAAAGGAAGCTATAAATCTGGGTGCCTTTGATTACCTGAACAAACCCTTCAGTAAGGAGATGATTGTCGAGGTACTGGGGCGGGCCATGAAGCAGATAGATTCCGCAAAAGAAAAACGCAGGCAGGAGCTCAGTATCCGGGAAAAGATAGAAACGGTCACTCCGGTCATAGAAAGCGGGTTCATATATTCCATACTGTTTCAGGAGAGCAAGGAAGTAACGGAAAATTATAAAAATCTCCTGGGCATAGAAGAGGATCATGGCTATATGATGGTTCTTTCCGTTGTTGATGCCGAATCGGATTTCGAAAACCCGGTAGGCTCCGGTATAAGGGTACAGTCTGAATATACAAGGATAAGGGATATGATAAAAGGACGGCTTGGCTGCGTGACGGGGCCTTTGCTGTCAAATAAGATCATTTGCTTCTTTCCTCAAAAAACAGGCAGGATGGAGTATGACGACAGGGTAAGGATAATAAGCAGATCTGAGGAGCTCTTAAAAGAGCTGCTGGAAAAAACCGGAATAAGTGCCCGTATCGGCATAGGCTCGGTACAGCCTGTGGAAGCTGCAGCGGATTCATACAGGGATGCTTTAGGCGCGCTGAATGTTTCAAAATCCGGTGTAGCCCACGCGAGCGATCTTGCAGTCGGATGTGACTATGAGCCGGATTATCCTGCGGATCTTGAAAAGAAGCTGTTTGCTGCCGTAGGCGAAGGTGATGTGGGGTTGACAAGGGAGTATTCATCAGATTTTTTTGCCTGGATGCGGGAAAGCCATCCTGATGCCCTGATAGATGCGAAGCTTAAAAGTCTCGAATTTGTCCTTTGGGCGGAGCACCTGTCCTATGAGTCGGGAGGCATGACCTACCGGTTCCTTCACCGTTCCGATTACCTTCCGTCGGTGATGGGCTGCAAGGATTTCGATGAGCTTGAAAGCTGGTTCGCCGGAAAGATGATAGAGGCGGCACATAATATAACCGTAAAAAAGGAAGAGAAGCTGGGTGGGCTTATCGAGGAGGCAAAGCGCTATATTGCGGAAAACTATTCAAAGGATATCTCCCTCGATGAGGTTTCAGGCAAGGTGGATGTCAGTCCGTATTATTTTACAAGGCTCTTCAAGGAGGAAACCGGAGAAACATTCCTTGAGTATCTGACACGGCTGAGGATAGACTGCGCAAAGGAGCTTATGAAGGATCCTGCTGTTTCCATAAAGGATATCTGCACGAGGGTAGGATATTCCGATCCGAACTATTTTTCACGGATATTTAAAAAGGCGGAAGGGAAGACGCCGACTGAATACAGGGCAGGGAATGTTTATGAATAAGAAAAACCGATCCGATACGATCATAGGACTTGGCGCAGTATGTATCCTGTGCCTGATGCTGCTCTGCGCCTGCAGCGCAAGGCCGGAGGACAAAAACGAGAAGGAGAATAAAGCTGAAAAAGATGAGGATATACAGATAGGCCTAGCTTTTGACAGCTTTCTTATCGAGCGGTGGCAGCGGGACAGGGATATTTTCGTGTCCAGAGCCAGGGATCTCGGGGCTTCGGTCAACGTGCAGAATGCCAATGGCGATTTAGAAAAACAGAAGGCTCAGCTAAAGTATCTCATAGATAAGAAAATGGATGTCATTGTTCTGATAGCTGTGGACAGGACGGGACTGAAAAAAGAGGTGCAGGAGGCAAGGAGTGCCGGCATCAAGGTTATTGCCTATGACCGCCTGGTGACAGACACTCCGCTGGATCTTTACATATCTTTTGATAATGAAACCGTGGGCAGGTATATGGCTGATGCCATAATCGACAAGCTTCCCTCGGGGGGGCAGGTAATGAAGATAAACGGCCCGTCCAAGGATAATAATGTATTACTTGTCAATAAGGGCTTTGATGAAGAGATCCGCGGGCACAGGATAAATGTCTTCGATACATATTACGCTTCGGAATGGAAGGGTGAGGAAGCCTTTAACTATCTGTCGGAAAACCCGGATAAGGCTGGCAGGGCGGATGCCATAATGTGCGGAAATGATTCTCTTGCGGGTCAGGCGGTCAGGTATTATTCGGAAAACAGAAGAGCGGGAAAGATCCCTATAGTAGGGCAGGATGCCGATCTTGATGCATGCCAGCGCATTGTGGAGGGGACACAGACTATGACTGTCTATAAAAGCATTGAGCAGCTTGCGAAAAAGGCGGCTGAATCCGCAGTTTCCCTGGCAAAGGGAAACAGCGTGGCGGGCATGAGCGAGCTGGAAAACGGGAAATACATGATCCCCTATGTGAGCATACCCCCTATTATGGTTACAAAGGATAATATAGACAGTGTTATAATCGACAGCGGGTTCCATCTGAGGGAGGATGTATACCTTAAGGAAAGGCAGGATTAGAGCTGATAAGGAGAGGTCCGGCCAGCCGCAGATCATAAAGGATAGCACAATATTGACCGGGGATTTCAATTTTGTGCTATCCTTTTCTTTTTTTATCCTGCCCCGTTCGCAATTTTTTCCTGTTTTTTTTAGCAGAACAGTGTGATAGCATTCTAGTTGTACAAGGTTTTTGTGTCCTTAGGCCTGTATGGCTTAAGGATGCGAAGAAAAAATCAATTCTATATGGGAGGAAAACAAAAATGAAGAAAAAGTTACTCAGTGCTATTCTTTCAATGACAATGGTAGCAGCTTTGCTTGCAGGCTGTGGAAGCTCAGCAGCTACTGATGCGGCAGCTCCTGCAGCAGAGGAAGCAGCTCCTGCAGCGGAGGAAGCAGCTCCTGCAGCAGAGGAAGCAGCTCCTGCAGAGGAAGCAGCTCCTGCAGCTGATGCGGCAGCAGAAGAGGCAGCTCCTGCACCGGCAGGAGGCGGCAAGGTAGGCGTTTCAATGCCTACAAAGGATCTCCAGAGATGGAATCAGGACGGCGCAAACATGGAGAAAGAGCTGAAGGCAGCAGGATATGAGGTTGACCTTCAGTATGCAAACAATGACGTTCCTACTCAGCTTTCACAGGTTGAGAACATGATCTCAAGCGGATGCAACGTTCTTGTTATTGCAGCTATCGAGGGTTCTTCGCTTGGTGAGGCTCTTGACATGGCCAAGGAAGCAAACATCCCGGTTATAGCTTATGACCGTCTGATCATGGATTCCGATGCTGTTTCTTATTATGCAACATTCGATAACTACAAGGTTGGTACAGTTCAGGGTACATATGTAAAGGATACTCTTGATCTTGACAACGCAGCAGGACCTTTCAACATCGAGTTCACAGCAGGTGATCCCGGTGACAACAACGCAGGCTTCTTCTTCAACGGTGCGTTTGACGTACTTAAGCCTTATATAGATGAAGGCAAGCTCGTAGTAGTTTCCGGACAGAGCACATTTGATGCAGTTGCAACTCCTTCATGGGCAACTGAGACAGCACAGTCCAGAGCAGAGAACATTCTTTCAACCAACTATACAGACAAGGATGTAGACGTATGGCTTTGCTCAAATGACTCAACAGCACTTGGTGTAGAGAATGCTCTTGAAGCTAACTACAATGGAACATATCCTATCATCACTGGTCAGGACTGTGATATTGAGAATACAAAGAAGATGATCGCTGGAAAGCAGTCAATGTCAGTATTCAAGGATACACGTACACTTGCAAGCCAGGTTGTTAAGATGGTTGGACAGATCCTTAAGG
>CACZNY010000265.1 GCA_902782655.1 uncultured Lachnospiraceae bacterium | reverse complement strand
GGAGAGGATGGGATTCGAACCCATGTGGCGTTGCCGCCAAACGGTTTTCAAGACCGCCTCGTTATGACCACTTCGATACCTCTCCATTAGGTAACAAAACGCTCCGCCTTAGGCGAGCGCTTTGCTATAATATCAAATCCGATGGTTCGTGTCAACAATTATTTTATTGTATTTTCAGGGCATTTTCCGCGCTGATCATTTTTGCCAGCTTCATATCCTCAGGAGTGGTTATCTTTATATTATCGTATGTACTCTCCACAAGCCTTGCATCCACGTCAGCGTACATCTTGGCTACCATGGTGTCGTCTGTCACGTTTACTCCGGCCGCCCTCAGCCTTTCCTCATCATCCAGGAGTCTTCTGTAAGCATCCCTTATGAGTCTGTATTCAAATGTTTGAGGAGTCTGTACCATCCAAACGTGACCTCTGTCAGGAGTACTCCGGACCACGCTGTCATCATCAGCGATCTTTATCGTATCCTTTGCCTTCACAGCAGCGGCAGAAGCCCTGTATTTCTTCGCATAATGGAGACATCTTTCTATGGTATAGGACGTAACAAATGGTCTTGCACCGTCATGGATGAAAACATATTCTGTATCTTCAGGAAGTGCCTCCAGCCCATTCGCGACCGAGTGGTACCTTTCTCTCCCTCCCTCCACCACAGCGCTTGTCTTATGGAAGCCATACAGATCAACTATATCGGCCTGAACCTTATCCAGATAGTCCCCCGCAGCGACTATCACTACTTCGTTTATAAATTCCGCCCCGGAAAAGGTTTTCAGGGAGTAATAAAGCACAGGCTTTCCCTGAAGCTCCATATACTGTTTGGGTACATTGTTACCCATCCTTCTGCCTGTCCCTCCAGCCAGGATGATCGCCGCACATTTCATACCTGCCCTGACTCCTCAAAAGATATTTCATCTTTATTTATATCAAATACACTGAAGTACTCGTCCTCATATACAGGCTTTTTTCCATCATACATATCGAGCTCCTCCTTTGTGAGAACCAAAAACGCTTTTTCGTGCTCCTTCTCTATCAGCCGCTTATCAGTAAGCCATCTGAAGACCACAAGCTTATCCGCGTTCGGGTCAAGAGATGTCATATCTATCACTCCGTCCGACATCTCCGTCGTGATATTCGCATTCCAGAATGTCGCATAGCCGTAATCGTAGCCTTCGGCCTTTACAAAATCAATATAGCCCATTCGCTCTCCGTTCCCCGATATTTTCAAAAGATGGAGATAGCCATTCGCTCCGACCATAAGAAAGAATATGATCACCGCTGCCCCTGCCGCTTTCTGCCAGTCCACCTCTTTCAGGCAAAGCTTATAAACCAGGTCTATAAACATTATACAGGGCACCATCCCAATAGCGATATATCTGTCGGCATACTCATCATTCTGTCCCATTATCATTAAAAACGTATTCAGAAGGAAGGTAATTGCAGCAAAGTAATACATATATCTCTGAATGTCATTCATGGCCTTCCTTTGACGAAAGAGCAGTATAAAGGAAAGCAGGAAGATCATCATCATGACAAACGCCAATGCGTTGCACACGCCTCCAAAGCTTATAAAATATTCCCCTATGGAATATCCAAAGGCCGTCAGCATACTGTCAAGAGCCCATTCTATCTTTTCCAGCATAAAACGGATAAAGGACACACTGTCGTATGAGTGGAACGAGTATAGTCCGGATAAAAATTTATCATTTACTACATAACCCATAGCCGATGCCGCAACGGCTGCTCCCGATACGGCAGCCATGACTCCGCTGCCCCTGTCTAAAACAAACGCCGCTAATGCCGCCAGAAAGAGCGGCACAAAGGTATACTCCACGGATCTGGCTCCGCCAAGCCCCGCTATGAACGCAAACAGTACGAGCACGATGCCGGCCGGCTTCCTGTACTTCCCTCCAAAAACAATCCCCATAAGAGAAAAGGAAGCAAAAGAAATGAATACATGCGGCAGATAATACATCTTCAGCCCGAAGAACTGCCAGGGATTCGAAAAAGGCATTATGAGAATAAAAGCCGTAAGATAGAACCATTTGGGGTCATATCTCCAGGCATACGGTATTGCCATATAGGAAAGCACATAAATCAGCATCATTATGGTACCGCCCACGGCTCTTACCAGCTTCCAGGAAGAAAACATATAAAACATCGGGGCAAATACCAGATTTGTATTAAAAACTCTCAGCTCGGAGGAATAATACCAGTTTTTTGTAAGGATCCCATGCTCCGAGGCAAGAATCCGGGCGAGCACCAGCTCTGATGAGTCATCAGAATTCAGGAATCTGAACCCATTATGAAGAATAAGTACGTTATAGCAAAGGATGACAAACAGTATCATCGCTGCGCCAAACAGTTTATACGGATCTCTGACCGATCTTTTTATCTTTTCTGTCATGCCGTCTTACCGCGCCTTTTCCGGGCTTTCATTCGAGCCCCCGCCATTTCCGTCCCAGATGGCCTGGTCAATTATATATCGTGGTCTGTGTTTTATCTCTATATATGCCTTTCCCACATACAGCCCCACGAGCCCGTTTGTGAGAAGGTTCATGCCTCCGATAAGACAGAGCAGCGCTACTGTCGTGGTCCATCCCTGCACCACCATCCCCCTTGCCCAGTCTATCATGGACATGATAAAGATAACCAGAGCGAGCACACAGAAAAGCAGTCCAAGCACCACGATCATCTCCAGGGGCCTTGTACTCATGGAGGTTATGCCGTTTATCGCCAGAGCCAGCATCTTCCCAAGAGTATACTTTGACTTACCACCCGTCCTGTCCTTTACATCGAAATAAACCACATCGGACTTGAATCCCATCGTCGGAATAAGCCCTCGCAGGAAAAGATTTGATTCCGGATATGCGGCCAACGCCTCAAGAGCCTTCGAGGACAGCAGCCTGTAATCCGCACTGTTAGGTATCACATCAGCTCCAAGCAGCTTCATAAGCTTATAGAAGGCCTCTGCTGTCAGTTTCTTTCCGGCCTTATCCGTATCCCTGTCATTCCTGATCCCGTATACTACGTCACACCCTTCCATATATTTTGCCAGAAAGTCATTCAGGGCTTCTATATCCTGCTGGAGATCCGCATCTATCGTGACAACACAGTCCGCTACTTTTCCTGACTCCAGCATACCGGCCAGTATAGCGTTTTGATGCCCGTAGTTCCTGCTGAATTT
>CACZNY010000264.1 GCA_902782655.1 uncultured Lachnospiraceae bacterium | reverse complement strand
TGGTGTCGTCTATTTTTTTAGGCTCGCCCACCACGGTCTTCGTGGAGAAGAAGCCGCTCAGTCCGGTTACAAGAGAGTTTACCATTTCATCAAAAGTCAGATTTGCCAAAACATGATCCTCGCTTTCTCAAATTATTGTTCCTTAAGCTTCTGTATCTGATTATACAGCCTGCGGATATCCTTATCAAAGTATACCCTCGCGGCTGCAGCAAGCACAAATATCAGCCGTATATGCCCTTTCAGAAGACCGTCAGCCTCTATGACCTTATTATCAAAATCCGGCGTATAATGAAGGTGCTTTGTGTATAACGGTTTGAAGGAATATATAAGCCCCGTTATCTCACCTGTGGCTGCGGGATCGTCCATTCCGAGCTTCAGATTGACGTCAAGCTTCCTTGGCCTGATGTGCCACAAAAGCTCCTTCACACGGAGAAGCAGCTCCTGCACCGCCTTCTGATCGCGTTCGTCATAGAGCATTTTTATGATCCGTCTTATTTTATCATAAAGCCTTGAAATTTTGTATTTAATTTTCCCGGGGCCGCCGGAGGGCGGTTTGCGCTCCCCGAGAGTGCCGGAGGCTTCCTCGGGTCTCGGATATACCTTGATGAAAAGCACCTTGGCAAGGATATCGGTGGATTCCTTATTCCTGTCGTAATAAGCCCGGATCATATGCATTATCCAGTTTATCCTGACATGAAGATTGTACACGTTATCGCTGTCCCTGTAGTCGCCCGAGACTTTATAGCGGATGGGAACGAAGAGGATGACGGCAAGAAGGAAGAGTACCAGGGCGAGTATTACAAGGAGGATGATCCCGATTACCTTTAATATCTGAAGCGCGATCACGAAAAAAGCTCCCTGACATATGAGCCGATGGTCTCATGACTGTATTCCACGGAAGCCTCATAGATCTCAGAAACAAGCTGTATGGCTTCTTTTTCCGATCCGGCGATGCCGATTATATCAAGCTCCTTATCCTTGTACCGGGGCTGCTGAAGCTGTATCGTGTCATAATACTCCAGAGGATCGATGCCGTTCTCGGCGGGAGTTATGATATAAACTCCCTTCATAAGCTTTTTCTTTTTCAGTTTTTCTATTATCCCGGAGGGATCGTCCTTGATGCTCTCACCGAGAAAAACCCTGCTTGAAAACCTCATAGATTGAAGTATAGTCGAATGATAATCAAATCGCAAGCAAAGAGCGCGTCTTTGCACTGAATTGCAGCATGGTAACGCCTGCCTTCATTTTCAGCTATACTGTTGACTTTGACAGTAGGTGTATTTATACTAAATGATGTGTTTTTGCGTGGAACATTAACTATATGTTCCGTTTCGGAGGTTCTTTCAGGGAAGAGTGATCTATGAAAACAGTAGCTGTTATGGCGCTGCAGGACGGTATGCAGCTCGCAGAGGATATAATGATCGGCGATAAGGTCGCCATAAAGAAGGGGACAAAGGTCGATCATCTGGTAAAGACAAAGCTTGAGGCCTTCAAGCTCCTTACGGTAGAGATAATGGAAGCCGAGGATCTGGCGGAGACCTATTATGAGAAGATCAGGGTTTCAGAGGCCTTCAAGGATTTCAAGCTGAAATACACCTCCAATCTGGCGGCATACAAGGTCGCGGTGGATTCTTTCATACTGAAGAAGGTTCCCTTCAGGTTCGAGGATCTTAAGGCTATAGCAGATGCCCTGTGTCCCGACAGCATTTCCGGAAAGCGTTTATTCTCATATATCAATATAATGATCCATGACGAGGCTGATATGTCCTATGCCCACGGGCTCAACGTGGCTTTAATATGCAAGAAGATGGGCAAGTGGCTGAGGCTTCCTCCGGATGAGGCGGAGAGACTGCTTTTCGCCGGCTTTTTGTTCGATATAGGCAAGTTCATGCTTCCGAATGATATAATATGGAAGCCGGGCAAGCTGAACAATATGGAATATGACCTTGTGAAGACCCATGCTTTTTTCGGCTATCACATCTTAAGTAAATTCAATATAGATCCGCATATACTGAATGCCACGCTCCAGCATCATGAGCGCTTCGACGGATCGGGCTATCCCCAGGGGCTTTCAAGGGGAGAGATCGATCCCATAGCGAATATGATAGCCATCGCCGATGTATATGAGGCCATGACCAGCGCCAGGACCTACAGGGCTCCCATGAACCCCTTCCAGGTGGTGGAGATATTAAAGAATGACATGTTCCTGAAATATGATATCGCAGTGATAACCACCTTCCTGACGCATATAATGGATGAGATGATAGGAAACGACGTGAGGCTCTCCAATGGCATGACGGGAGAGGTGATCATGAATAACAGCGGCGCCATAGGCCGTCCTGTGGTAAAATGTAAGGAAGGCGTTGTAGATCTTATGCAGCAGAGAGATGTTAAGATAATCGAACTGATCTGAGAAAGGGAGGTTTATGATATGAAAGCGAGAATGAGCACTGATCTTGGAAATATATCCGTAGATACCGAGGCGATAGCACAGCTTGCCGGTACGGAGGCAATGGAGTGCTTCGGGGTTGTAGGCATGGCCACCTATTCCGTGAAGGACGGGATCGTAAGGATACTTAAAATAGAAAGCCTTTCCCACGGTATCAATGTGGATGTTGTCAACAACAGGATAAGCCTTGACTTCCATGTGATAGTAGCCTACGGAGTAAGCATTAAGGCCGTGGCTGACAATCTCATGAGCAACGTGAAATACAGGGTAGAGGAATTCACCGGCCTTGAAGTCGATAAGATCAATATTTTTGTCGAAGGGGTAAGGGTGATTGACTGATGGCCACGAGATCGCTTGATGCAGGCCTTATAGCGAAGATGTTCCTTGCAGGGGCAGCAGAGCTGGCCGCAAATAAGGACAGGATAAACGATTTGAATGTCTTTCCGGTGCCGGATGGCGATACCGGTACCAATATGACCCTGACCATAATGGCTGCCGCGAAGGAGGTTCTTGCACTGGGAGATGACTTCAGCATGACGGCTCTTGGCAAGGCGATCTCCTCCGGATCCCTGAGGGGAGCGAGAGGAAATTCCGGCGTCATACTATCCCAGCTTTTAAGGGGCTTTACGAAGGAGCTAAGGGACAGGGAGAGCGTTGATATGCCTCTTATCGCCTCGGCCTTCAATAAGGGCGTGGAAACAGCGTATAAGGCAGTAATGAAGCCAAAGGAGGGCACCATCCTTACGGTCGCGAGGGGAGCCGCTGAGAAGGCGTCGGAGCTTTGCGACAGGGAGGAGGATATTGAGGCCTTCGCCAATGCCATAGTGGAGCATGCGGAATATGTACTGAGCCAGACCCCGGAGCTTCTGCCGGTATTAAAGCAGGCGGGAGTCGTTGATTCCGGCGGACAGGGACTGGTCTGTGTCCTTAAGGGAGCAAGGCGGGTGCTCCTTGGGGAGGAAGTGAAGTTTACCGCAGAGGATATCAATGCGGCATCCGGGACAGGAGCGGAGGGCATCAACCGTGAGGCCGTAGCCAATGCCGATGTGAAATACGGATACTGCACGGAGTTCATCATCCTGCTCAATCATGTATTCAATCAGAAGACAGAGGCCGATTTCAAGGGTTATCTGGAGTCGATAGGAGATTCCATAGTCTGTGTGGCCTATGATGATATAGTCAAGGTGCATGTGCATACCAACCACCCGGGTCTTGCCTTTGAGCGAGCTCTTACCTACGGAGCCCTGACCTCCATGAAGGTGGACAACATGAGGGAGGAGCATCAGGAGAGGCTCTTTAAGCTCGACGGCAATAAGTATGTGGAGCGTCCGGAGGAGGAGCTTGATCACTCGGGGCCTGCAGGCACGGCGAACGGTCCGGTAAGACCGGATAACGGGAAGGACGGCACTAAGGGAGGAGCGACCGATGAGGCTATCTCCGGCATCATGGAATCAAACCCTCAGGCGACGCCTGCCGGACACAGGCAGTTCGGCTTTATTGCAGTATCCGTGGGAGACGGCTTGAGCGAGATACTGAAGGATCTTGGGACCGATGAGATCATTTCCGGCGGACAGACGATGAATCCCTCCACCGATGACATACTTGAAGCCATAGGACGTATAGACGCGGATACCATATTCGTGCTTCCCAATAATAAAAACATAATACTTGCGGCGAATCAGGCAGCCTCACTCACGGAGGATAAGGAGATCATCGTCATACCTGCGAAGACCATACCGCAGGGGATAACCGCTCTTATAAGCTTCCTTCCGGAAAGCTCCGCTGAGGAAAATAAGAAAAACATGCTTGAAGCCATCACCTGTGTCAAAACAGGAGAGGTCACATATTCCGTCCGAAGCACCGAGATCGACGGCCAGGTCATAAAGAAGGGTGATATCATGGGCATAGGAGACAAGGGGATCCTGGCTGTAGGCTCTGATATCATGGATACGGCCTTTGAGATGGTCTACAGGATGATCGATGATGATTCCTCCCTGGTCAGCATCTATTACGGAGAGGAGACTGAAGAGAGCGATGCAAAGGAGCTCTGCCGCAGGATAGAGAGCAGGTATCCGGATATTGATGTGGAGATGCACAGAGGCGGAGAGCCTGTCTATTATTATATTATTTCCGTGGAATAGCATTGGATGATATCTCATCACTTAAGGGCATAGGGGAAAAGAGCGCGGCTTTATTTCATAAGGCCGGCGTCTTTTCCGTCCATGACCTTGTTTATTATTTTCCTTCGTCATACATAAGGTATCCGGATATCAGTAAGGCAGCCGACTTAAGGGATAACAGCAAGGCGGCGCTTTTTCTGAAGGTTTTGACAGAGCCTGAGCTTACCCATGTGAAGGGCATGTCCATAGTCTCCTTCCTTGCAGGCGATGAGACCGGGAGCGTGAGGATCACCTGGTTCAATATGCCCTACCTCAAAAGGAGCATAAAGCCCGGAAGCGAAAAGGTATATTACGGCAATATAAAGGCAAAGGGCATGAGCTACGGTATGGCTCAGCCTAAGACCTTCAAAAGGGATGAATATGAAAGGCTTATAAAAAAGCCCTCCCCCGTATATCCTCTTGTCAGATCCCTTACCTCTGCCGCTGTGACAAAGGCTGTGCGGCAGGTCTTTGACATGGGGCTTTCGGATGAGGATTATCCGGATTACCTTGACGAAAGGGAGAGGGAGGAGCTTGGATTGCTCCCTCTTAAGGAAAGCCTTTGTTCCATGCACTTTCCCGAAAATGAAGAAGCCTTCATAAAAGCCCGGGAGAGGATAGTCTTCGACGAGTTTTATGGCTTTCTTACTTCCGTTAAGGAGCTGAAGTCGCGGGGCAGGGAAGGCAATGATTATCCGATAATTGAAACGGCAGAGGCTTTGCATCTTACGGAGTCTCTTCCCTACAGACTGACGGCTGCGCAGGATAAAGCCTACAGGGACATCCTGTCCGATATGGCTTCAGAGCATGCCATGAACAGGCTCATAGAAGGAGATGTGGGCTCGGGTAAGACCATAGTGGCTCTGCTTGCCATGCTGAACGTTGTAAAGAACGGACATCAGGCGGCGCTCATGGCGCCCACTGAGGTGCTTGCAGCCCAGCACATGCAGAAGATATCGAGGCTTTTAGCTGACTACGACGTAAACTGCGTGCTGCTTACGGGGGCGCTTAGTGCGAAGCAGAAAAAGGAAGCAAGACAGAAGATAGCGGAAGGCTTTGCAGATATCATCATAGGAACCCATGCCCTTATCACCGACCTTGTGGAATACAGGGATCTAGCCCTTGCGGTGACTGATGAGCAGCACCGCTTCGGGGTGAGACAGAGAGAGAATCTGAGCGGAAAGTCCGGGGGAAAGACGCCTCATGTCCTCGTGATAAGCGCCACGCCCATTCCGCGTACCCTTGCCATCATACTGTACGGAGATCTGGATATTTCGGTGATGAATGAAAGACCTGCCAAAAGGCTTGAGATAAAAAATGCCGTGGTTGGCACGGAGTACAGAAAAAAGGCATACAATTTCATTCTTAAGGAGGTCCGCTCCGGAAGACAGGCCTATGTGATCTGCCCCATGGTGGAGCCTGCGGAGACAGGCCGCGGGGAGAATGTGATTGATTATTCGGACAGGTTAAGAAGCGTGTGGGGACCGGAGGTACGGGTAGGTACTCTCCACGGCAGGATGAAGAACAGCGAAAAGAATGAGGTCATGAGTTCATTCGCAGAAGGAAGGATAGACGTCCTGGTGTCGACCACCGTGGTGGAGGTGGGAGTGGATGTGCCGAATGCCACTGTGATGATGATAGAGGATGCGGAGAACTTCGGGCTTTCACAGCTTCATCAGCTGAGGGGCCGTATAGGCAGGGGAGATAAACAGAGCTATTGCATTTTTGTGGATACGTCTGAGGGCAGGGAGCCGTCCAAAAGGCTTCAGGTCTTAAAGAAGACGAACGACGGCTTTAAGATCGCCTCGGAGGATCTGAAACTCCGCGGTCCCGGCGATATATTCGGCATCAGACAGTCCGGTGAGATGGGCTTCAGGGTGGCCGATATATATACGGATGCGGCCATATTAAAAAAGGCCTCGGATTTCATGAAGAAAAATGAGAAAAAGCATAGGCCTGAAAAAAAGGATAAGATAGTTTTATGAACGGGGCAACCCGGTTTAGGGAGGACATCAAATGTACAGATTCAGAGAGCTTGCAAAGGCGGCAAAGAAGGAAACAGAGGGAAAGGAGTTTTCCCTTGCGGTGCTCGGAAATGTGGCGACACAGTTCCTTGCCCAGGCGATAAAGGGATATGCCCATCTTACGGGATTGAACCTGAAGGTTTTCGATGCTGATTATAATCAGATCGAAGCCCAGCTCCTGGATCCTGCATCAGAGACCTACGGGTTTAAGCCGGACTATATCCTGCTCTATCTTTCGACCGACAAGCTCTACGAGGAATTCATGGGGCTTGATGACAAGGGGCGCGGAAGCTTTGCCGAGAATATACTTGCCAGGCTTTCGACGTACTGGGAGCTTATCGGAAAGAATACAAATTCAAAGATCCTCCAGTGCGGCTTTACGGAGATCGATGACAGAGTCTTCGGTAACTTCGGGGCTAAGACGGAGATTTCCTTCACCTATCAGACAAGGAAGCTGAACTTTATCCTGGCGGAGGCCTTAAGCAAAAAGCCGGGGATCTTTCCCGTGGATCTTCTTTCTGTGCAGACAGCCCTCGGGACAGGAAGCTTCTATGATCCCGTATTGTATTACAATGCCAAGGTGCCTGTAGCCCTTGACGCTCTGGGATATGTGGCAAAGCAGGTGACCGATGTGATAAGAGCCGTACAGGGGCAGGTGAAAAAATGCGTTATCTGCGATCTGGACAATACGCTCTGGGGAGGCGTGATAGGAGATGACGGCCTCTCCGGCATAGAGATAGGAGAGCTTGGCCGCGGGCATGTATTCACCGATCTTCAGCTCTGGCTCAGATCCCTGAAGCAGAGAGGGATACTGCTGGGAGTATGCAGCAAAAACAACGAGGATACCGCAAAGGAGCCCTTTGAAAAGCATGAGGAAATGGTACTGAGGCTTTCGGATTTTGCCATCTTCACAGCGAACTGGGAGGATAAGGCCGCCAATATCAGATATATCCAAAAGACCCTTAATATCGGCATGGATTCCCTCGTATTCCTTGATGACAATCCTTTTGAAAGGAACCTCGTGCGCTCCATGATACCGGAGATCTGCGTACCGGAGCTTCCTTCTGATCCTGCCATGTATCTTTCCTGCCTTCAGAGCCTTAATCTTTTTGAAACGGCTTCATATTCTGCGGAGGATGCCGACAGGACGGGCATGTACAGGGCGGAGGCCCAAAGAAGGGAGAGCGAGGCAGCGTTTGCTTCCATCGATGATTATCTTATAAGCCTTGAGATGGAAGGCAGCGCCGAAGCCTTTGATGAGCTGCACTATCCGAGGATAGCCCAGCTTACACAGAGATCGAACCAGTTCAACCTGAGGACAGTCAGGTATACGGAGGAGGACATAGCGCGCATTGCTTCGGATGACAGCTATGTGACACTGTATTATATGCTTAAGGATAAGTTCGGCGATCACGGGCTTGTGTCGGTGGTCATAATGAAGAAGGAAACGGAGGATGTCTTTTTTGTGGATACCTGGCTCATGAGCTGCAGGGTGCTTAAGAGGGGAATGGAAGAGTATATCATTAACCGTATGGTGGAGACAGCAAAAGCAAACGGTGCGAAAACCATAAGGGCTGAGTATATCCCCACGCCCAAAAACAGGATGGTCGAGCATATCTATGATGATATGGGATTTGACTGTACAGGGGAAGGGTTGTATAGTCTCGAGGTAGATGGATTTAATAAGCTTAAAACATATATAAAATAAAATGAGGGGGTAGATATTATGGACAGGGATGAAGTAATGGCAAAGGTTACCGAGATAGCCAGAGAGATCTTTGATGACGAGGAGCTTGAGCTTTACGATGATACCATCGCGGCTGATGTAGACGGATGGGACAGCCTCACGCATCTCAGCTTAATGAATGAGATCGAGAATGAATTTGATATCAAGTTTGAGATGAGGGAAGTCCAGGGGCTTGGCAATGTAGGCGAGCTTATCGATGTTATAATGGAGCGTATAGCTGAATGACGGATGTTAACGCGGTCCGCGAAAGGCTTGAAGGGCTTCGCGGGCATATGAATGATGCCGGCCTTTATGCGTATTACATACCTGCGACTGATGCCGGCTCATCGGAAAGAGAATTTTTTTCAGGATTTACAGGATCTGCAGGCGATCTTCTGATCACACCGGAAGAAGCTCTCCTTTGGACTGACGGCAGATATTTCATACAGGCGGAGAGGGAGCTTGAGGGCACCGGCATCATTCTCATGAGGTCCGGTGAGGAAGGGGTGGAAACCCTTGAAGAGTATATAAAAAGGAGCTTTCCCGAAGAGGCTGTGCTTGGCTTCTACGGAAGGGATGTGAAGGCGGTAAGAGCGAAGAAGCTTAAAAAGGCGCTTCCGTCCCATAAGGTCTGCTACAAAAAGGATCTTTCGGCAGGCATATATCAAAGACCTTTGCTTCCCTGGCAGGATACAGAGGTAATAGGCGGGGACCTGTCCGGAGAGAGCAGTGTGGACCGTATCGCAAAGCTTAGAAGCGAGCTCGCGTCAAGGGGGCTTGATGCTGTCTTCATTACGGATCCCACGGAGACAGCCTATCTTTTTAATATCAGGGCATGGGAAAACGCATATACCCCTGCCGTGATGTCCTACTCATATATCACGAGCCAGAAGGCATACATATTTCTTAAGAACGAAAAGGCGGATACGGGTTATGCCGGCTCCATAGTAAAGTCTGTGGATGAGATCTGTGATTTCCTCGGAAGCAGTGCAGTAAAGGGAAGGATCCTTGTGGATGAGGCAAGCGCAGACTACTGGTGCTATAAGCTGATAAAGAAGAGGGGTAAGGCAGTGTCGGGCATAAGCCCGGTGCAGCTGATGAAGGCTGTAAAGAATGAGACCGAGCTGTCCCATATCCGGGACATATATCACAGGGATTCACTGCAGCTTACAAGGTTTATCAGATGGATGGATACGGATGGGAGCAGCAAGAGCGAGATGAGCGCTGCGGATAAGCTTCTTGACTTCAGGAAGAGCATACCGGAGTTTAAGGGGCTTTCATTTCCGACCATAGCGGCCTACGGGGATAATGCCGCGATAATCCATTATGAGCCGTCAGCAGAGCACGACAGGCCTGTAGAGGCCAGGGGGCTTTTCATGGTGGATTCCGGTGGGCAGTATAAGGGAGGCACCACCGATGTCACGAGGACTTTGGTCATGGGAGAGCTTACGGAAGAGGAAAAGGAAGCCTTTACCCTGACTGCCTGCGGTATGCTGAGGATCAGATATGCGCACTTTATAAAGGGGACTACAGGGGTGAACCTTGACATGCTTGCAAGGGAGCGCATGTGGAAGAGGGGCATTGATTATAAGCACGGTACGGGACACGGCCTTGGATATATGCTGGGAGTGCATGAGGGACCCCAGTCCATAAGATGGAAATATCTGGATACACCCTGTGAGCTTAAGCCGGGGATGCTCATATCCGACGAGCCCGGAGTATACAAAAAGGACAGATTCGGTGTGCGCACCGAGAATATCCTTCTGGTGGAGGAGGATGTAAAGACTGAGGACGGAGTGTTTTACCGCTTCGCTAATCTTACACAGGTGCCGATAGATGACAGAGGCATGGATAAAAGCATGATGAGCTCTGAGGAGCTTGAAATGTATGAGAGGTATCAGCAGGAGATAATAGAAGCCTTAAGTCCTGACATGGATGAGGAAGAAAAAAAGTGGCTCAGGGAATACTGCGGCGTGAGAGGTTGATATGAAAAAGACAAGGACAAGATTCGCTCCTTCTCCTACGGGAAGGATGCATGTGGGAAATCTGAGGACGGCGCTTTACGCCTATCTTATAACGAGGCACGATAAGGGAGACTTTATCCTGAGGATAGAGGATACCGACCAGGAGCGTGAGATGGAGGGGGCTGTGGATATAATAAACAGAACCCTTGCGGCGGCGGGACTTTCCTACGATGAAGGACCGGACAGGGACGGAGGCGTGGGGCCTTATGTGCAGTCTGAAAGAGTGAAGGCCGGTATCTATATGAAGTATTCCAGGGAGCTTGTGGAAAAGGGAGAGGCGTATTACTGCTTCTGTACTCCGGAGAGGCTTGCCGGGCTTAAGACAAAGGTAGACGGCACCGACAAGGAGATCACGGTCTATGACAAGCACTGCCTGAGTCTTTCAAAGGAAGAGGTGGAGGAAAAGCTTGCTTCAGGCGTACCCTATGTCATAAGACAGAATAATCCCACGGAAGGCACCACCACCTTCCATGATGATATTTACGGTGATATCTCCGTGGAAAACTCGGAGCTGGACGATATGATACTTATAAAGAGTGACGGCTTCCCCACCTACAATTTTGCCAACGTGGTGGATGATCATCTGATGGGCATCACGCATATCGTCAGGGGAAACGAATATCTTTCAAGCTCCCCGAAGTACAACAGGCTTTATGAGGCCTTCGGCTGGGAGATACCCGAATATATCCACTGTCCTCTCATTACCGACGAGGAGCATAAGAAGCTTTCAAAGAGATCCGGGCATTCTTCCTTTGAGGATCTTACGGAGCAGGGCTTCCTCCCTGAGGCTATCGTTAATTTCGTTGCCCTTTTGGGCTGGTCTCCGGAGGATAATCAGGAGATCATGAGCCTTGAGGAGCTGGTGGAGAAATTTGATTATCATAAGATGAGCAAAAGCCCCGCTGTTTTTGATTACGGGAAGCTCAAGTGGATGAACGGCGAATATATAAAAAAGATGGATCCTGACAGGTTTTATGAGATGGCTCTGCCCTATATAAAGGAGACCGTAAGCCGTGACATAGACCTTAAAAAGATCGCAGGGATGGTACAGAGCAGGATAGAGATATTTCCCGATATACCGGAGCACATAGATTTCTTTGAGAAGCTTCCGGAGTACGATCCTGAGATGTATGTACATAAAAAGATGAAGACTACGAAGGAGTCTTCTCTTGAGGCTTTGGAGAAGATACTGCCCGTGCTTGAAGCACAGGAGGACTGGAGCAATGATGTCCTCTATGAGACCTTTAAGGCCTTTGCCGAAAGAGAAGGGCTTAAAAACGGA
>CACZNY010000263.1 GCA_902782655.1 uncultured Lachnospiraceae bacterium | reverse complement strand
TGCTGCCACATCACGGGATCGGAGGATGCAATACGGGTGATATCTTTAAATCCGCCTGCTGCAATGGCCTTCATATACTGTTCCGGGGAATCCTCCTTTTCAACCAGCCTTACAAGCGTATAGGCGATCATATGGGGCACATGGCTGATGGCTGCAGTGACCCTGTCATGCATGGATGGCTGTAACACCAGCGGGATCGCCCCAAGATCCTTCACAAGCTTTTCATAGCGTTCGATATGCTCTTTGGAGGCATTCTCTCCGGGAGTCAGGATGTAGTAGGCATTCTCGATAAGATGGTCGCTGGAATTCTTATATCCGGATTTCTCGGAACCCGCCATGGGATGTCCTCCGATGAAAACCGCATCCTTCAGCTTCCCGGAAACCGCCTTATGTATCACGTTCTTCACCGAACCCACATCCGTAAGAATGGTGTTCTCCGTAAGATAGGGCTCCAGTTTTTTCAGATATCCGATATTGGTCTCCACGGGAGCACATAAAAAAATAAGATCGCAGTCCCTGAAGCTGTCATCCAGCTCCAGGGTACCGTGATCTATTATCCCTTCTTTAAGAGCAGCGTCCAATGTCCCACTGGACCTGTTAAGCGCTGTGATATATGCATCTGGAAAAACCCGGCGGATATTCTTTGCAATGGAACCGCCTATAAGCCCAAGGGCGATAAATCCAACCTTTAAGCTCACTTCTCCTCTTCATCCCTTCTGGATTCAACGTATGCCACGCTGGCAACCACCGCGATCATTATCCCAACGGCGATGAGCGCCATACAGACAAAAGCAGATAAAGCAACTACAACTCCGGTATTTAACATTTCTGAAACTCCTTATATCCTGAATCTACCCTTATATACCATCAAATTCAGTTCTTCTTCGTCTGGCCCATAAGGCTCGTAAGCTCGTCCCTCTCTTCTTCCTCGGTCTTCGGTATATTACCCTCCTTATCGGCATAGTCCTGATAAGTCTCATATACCGCTATCCTGCAGGAATCCGACTCCGGCATGCCAATAAATACGCCGCCGTAAATATGTCCGCCCTCCGTGTGGCTGACTCTTACCACATTGATAAAGGCAGGAATGATATCTCCTGTCCATATCTTGATGTTCGCCTTGTAGATGGTTCCGTGCTCCAGCTCCTGCTCAGAAATAAAACCGACTCCGGCAGTGGAGATATCAAGAACCTCCACGGGGATCCCGATGCCGTCAGCATCATCCACCCTTGTCATAAAAAGCTTGATACTAAGGGTATGTCTCTTGTACTTTCTTCTGTTCAGATCTATATCAGCCATAATGCCCTCCAAATAATAAAAATACCTTCGATGACTATTATATGCTATTAAAGTAAAAAGCACAAACCCCGTATTACAGGTCTTCAGATAATGAGCATGGCATCCCCGAAGGAAAAGAACCTGTAGCGCCTTTCAATAGCATCATGGTAGGCCTTGAGAACCCTTTCCCTTCCTGCAAGAGCGGATACCAGCATAAGCAGAGTGCTCTCCGGAAGTTGGAAATTGGTGATGAGACAGTCCAGGACCTTAAAATCATATCCGGGATAGATAAAGATATCCGTTTCCTCTCCTGATGTGGGAATCACCCTTCCGTTTTCATCGGCAGCGGACTCCACTGTCCTGCAGCTCGTGGTACCTACGCAGAATATCCTTCCCCCGGAAGCCTTTACGCCATTGATGGTATCTGCCGCCTCTTTTGAAACAACGTAAAACTCCTTATGCATATGGTGGTCCAGCACGTTTTCCTCTTTCACCGGCCTGAAAGTCCCAAGCCCTACATGAAGAGTAACATACGCAATCTTTACTCCGGACTCACTGATCTCATTCAGGAGTTCCTTTGTAAAATGCAGTCCGGCAGTAGGTGCAGCGGCGGATCCGTCATATTTTGCGTATACCGTGTTATACCTGTCCCTTTCCTTAAGCTTATGGGTTATATAGGGAGGAAGAGGCATTTCACCCAATCTGTCCAGTATCTCTTCGAAGATACCTTCAAACTCAAAGCGCACTATCCTGTTTCCCTCTTCAGCGAGGGACATTATCTCAGCTTTCAGAAGCTTATCTCCGAAAACAACCCTAGCACCGGGCTTAAGCTTCTTTCCGGGACGGACTATACACTCCCAGGAATCATCGGACAGGCGCTTCAAAAGCAGTATCTCCACTGCTACTCCCGTATCCTCCTTGACACCAAGAAGCCTGGCCGGAATAACCCTGGTGTCATTTAAAACCAGACAGTCTCCGCTCCTTAGATACTCCTTTATATCGCCAAAGGTCCGATGCTCAATATCACCCGTTTCCTTATTTAGCACCATGAGCCTGGACTCATCCCTTTTTTCAAGGGGATCCTGTGCGATGAGCTCCTCCGGAAGGTCGTACCAAAAATCCTTTTTTAAGAGACCGCTCATGATCTGAGCTCTATCCCCATTCCCTCAAGACCGTTCAGGATCTTCTTCATTACAGATGTTATTTCATCATCTGAAAGGGTCTTTTCGGGATTTCTAAGGGTGATCTTATATGCCATGGACTTAAAGCCGTCCTTTATCTGCTCTCCTTCATAGATATCAAAGAGATTCACGTTCTCAAGGAGCTTGCCGCCTCTCTGTCTTATCATGGATTCAATATCTCCGGCAGGTATACCCTTGGGAACCACCATCGAAAGATCACGTGTTACCGCAGGGAATCTGGCGATGCCCTTAAACTTCCTGTTGAAGGTCGCCTTCTTTACAATCTCCGGCATGTCGATGACCGCGATATATACCCTTTCTCCGATCTCATAATTCTTTCTCACAAGGGGATGGAGCTCACCCATATAACCGATGACCTCACCCTGATACTCTATAAAAGCCTGACGTCCGGGGTGAAGGAAAGATATTCCGCTCTTCGGATCATAGGCGGCCTTTTCATTCATTCCGGTCTTTATAAGGAATTCCTCCACATAGCCCTTCATGGTGTAGAAGTCGCCATCACCGTAAAACCCGAGGGCAAACTGCATCCTCTGGTCAGGATAATCGGTAAGGGGAAGAGATGCGGGAATGTAGATATTTCCAAGCTCGTAAAGCTTAACATCCTTGTTCCTTCTGTTGAAATTAAGGGCGAGGCTGGTGAGAAGCCCGTTAAGTATAACGGTCCTCATAATGGAGAAGTCCTCACCAAGGGGATTGCTAATCTTTATCGCCTTTCTCTCGGGAGCATCCTCCGGCATAAGAAGCTTATCAAATACCTTGGGGCTTTCCATGGAATAGGTCATGCACTGTGAAAAGCCGTTAAATTCGGCCACATTACGGGCGATCGCCTCGATCATAAGCTTAAATGATATACCCCCCGCCTCGGCTCCGGATGAAGGAAGGGTCGTGGGGATCTTATCGTATCCGAAGAACCTTGCTACCTCCTCCGAAATATCCGCAAATCCCAGAAGATCCTGACGGAAGGTGGGGCAGATAAGCTCATTGCTGTCCTTATCGTACTCAATAGAGAGTCTCTTAAATATGTCCATCATGGTATCCCTGGAGATATCTGTTCCAAGGAATTCATTGATCCTGTCAGGCTCAAATACGATCCTCTTCTCTGTGGGGAGCGGCTCATGAACGTCAACGGCGCCCTTTAAGACCTTTCCGCAGCCAAGTTCCTCCACAAGAGCACAGGCCCTGTTGATCGCGTCAAGAGCATTATTTGCATCAAGGCCCTTTTCAAAGATGCCGGAAGCATCGGTACGGAGACCGATCCTCTTTGCGGA
>CACZNY010000262.1 GCA_902782655.1 uncultured Lachnospiraceae bacterium | reverse complement strand
GAATCAAGGATATCATTGATAAGCGACAGCAGGGTATTCGCTGCAGTATAGATATCGGCCGCGTATCCCTGTATCTCCCTCTCGCTGCTCTCACGCAGTATCATCTCGTCCATTCCAAGCACCGCGTTTATGGGCGTCCTTATCTCATGAGACATGTTGGCAAGGAATCTGGACTTAGCCTGATTGGCCTGCTCCGCCTCCTCCTTTGCTTCCCGTATCTCGTCGTACTGCCTGTTGATGACAGCCATGTTGCTCATCTTCGCCGTCATCCAGGCAAGGAATGCCACGAGCATGGTGCCGACAAAGACAAGGTACAGTTTATAGTACAGATGCTCATAGAGCTCCGCGTCCTTATGGAGCAGGAATACCTGCTCCTTCTTGGTCGTGCCGTACAGCTCGTTCACTGTTTCCACGTGAAGCTCATAATCTCCGAAGGGCAGGGCTACATTATAGGGCCCTGTGATCTCGTTCTGATGCAGGGTGACGCCTGCATCCTCCATCCCCTCGAGATGTATGGCTATGAGCGGATTTGATATGGCATAGTTCAGTACCGCAGGCTCTATCTCAAGCCTCCCGCTGCCGGAGGGGATCATATATATCCCCTTCTCCACAGGCACCTGTTCCCCGTTGTCCGTCATGGACGCTATCACTATATTATAGCTGTCGTTAAAGTCATCGTAGGTCCTCGTATTTATACACCGGATGCCGTCAGTACAGCAAAGATACAGCTCATCGCCGGACACCGCATTCCAGGCATTGGCTGTGAGCGTGGTATCGAATCCCCTGTTGTGATTGAGGAGGATATACTGATAATCCCTGTCTTCTATCAGGCTTTTTTCATTCACCACATAGATTCCCGCGCTGGAGCTGACCCAGGCCTCCCCGCTGTCCGAGAAGTACACGTCATAGTTATTATTATACGGAAAAGCCTTAAGCTTCCTTATCTCCTCCCGCTTGCCGTCATAGTAAAGGCCGTTGCTCGTCACGTATATAAATCCGTTACCGCAGGGTATGAGACGCAATATGACAAGAGACTGAATCCCCTCCTCAGCGCCGATATGACCGATGATCTTTTTATCCCTGATCACATAAACACCGTCGCCGTCACTGCCCGCAAGCACGCACCCGTCATCCCTTTCCGCGGCGGATAATATCTGCGGCACCGCAAGACCGTCCTCAGCCCCCAGTGTCGCGATCACCCTCCCGTCCTTTATGTAATCAAGACCGTCAGTAGATGCGGCTAATACAGTCCCATCGGAAAGCTCCATGGTAAAGCGGAATCTGCTTCCCAAAACGCCGTCCATGCTGTCGTTATATATGGATATCCTCCCGTCGGGCGCAAGGCACACCAGCCCGTCTGCTCCATAGGTGCTGATCCAGATATTCCCGGCAGTATCCTTCATGAGATGGCGTATTCTGACCCCGTCGAACCTGACCGAAAGACTGTCCTCCGGCATCGGGCTGAAGCCTCCGCCACTCTCTGCCCTAAGGACGATCAGTCCGTTATCCGTCCCCGCATACAGCCGGCCGCCGTCCATAAGAAGGGCATTTACCGCCGTATCATCTATCCCCGCTTTCCTGAATACGTTTCCGAAGGGATTGAAGGAAAGCTTCATTATCCCCTGCTTTGTGGAGGCGAACCAGATATCATCCTGGTAATCAATGATCATGTCGTTGACCGCATTAGAAAAATCCTCCCTTCCAAGAGATATGACCTCCCCCGCATCGCTTATGAATACGAGCCCCTTTGCGCCGCCCACAAAATACCCCTTCTCCGCCTCACTGTACATCATGCAGTTTGCATCACTGAGATCAGGAAGCACGATCCTTCCCACATGGCGCAGCTTTCCGTCCTGTCCCTCACGGAAACGCTCGATCGTATCTCCCGTGGTTCCCACGAGCACCTCTCCCGCGGGTCCGCAGGCAGCTGCCGTATAGACGGTATCATATACCGAGCCGTCCTCCTGACACACAAGCTCATCATCCCTTATGACGATAAGGAGCCCGCTCTTTGTTACCCCCGTCAGACTGTCACCCCCGAGAAGGTTCAGTGAATAGACACAGGTTACTCCGGGCATATCCCTGTACGGCTCCGATATTACGCTATCGTTCTTATCTATCCTGCACAGCTCCTCGGTGGTGCTGATATACATTCCCCCTCGTCCGTCCCCGCAGAGCGATCTTACGGAATCAGAAGGAAGTCCGTCTGCCGTGGTAAAAAAACGTATCTCCCCCGTTCCTGTATCATAGCGTCCCACTCCGCTGTCATTCGTGCCTATCCAGAGCCTCGATTCCGGATCCTCATAAAGGCAGGTGACATTGCTTATCCTGTCATCAAGCTGCATCTGCTCAAACCGGGAGCCATTGTACCTGTAGAGTCCCGCATACGATCCCGCCCAGATATACCCGTCAAGGGTCTGCTCTATCGTATTTATCTCAGCGGAAGCAAGACCGTCATCTATACCGTATACCTTGGCAGCATAATCCGTATTGAAGTCATGGGATATAGCATATGCCCTCTCCCCGGGCAGCATAAGCGATGCCTCAAGAGCTGCAGTCATTATCCCGGCGGTCCATAGAAGGACCATCATGCTATTCCCCTTCACTGAGTCTTTTAAGCCTCCGGCTGCTTCATCCCGGACACGTTTTTCCTTATTCTTTTTGTACTTCCTGACTATATAGACTATGAGCATGGCGATGCAGATACTTACGGCCTTGTCAGGCATATTGACAAGCAGCTCTCCCAAAACGCAGCAGGTTGTCTTTAGGTTTACATAATTTGACAGCATGTCCACCAGCGCATCGCCCCAGGGATTGCCCGTATACCCGCCGTTAAAATACATATTAAGAGGTGTGGAAACGACCGTCATGACAAAACCCGCAAATAATGCAGTGGCTATAACGGAAAATGATTCTATCTTTCTGTCCCTCGGAAAGAACCTGCCGACTGCAAGTCCTCCCGCGACGGAAACGATAGCGAACCAGATCTGTCCCGGCTCGAAAGAATTGATGATAATATTCATTGCAGCGCCGCTTAAGGCTCCTGCCACGGGTCCCAAAAGCACTGCCGAAAGAAAAGTGCCGACGGAATCCAGCCAGATGGGAAGAAAAAGCTTCTCTGCCGTAAGCCTGCCGGCCATATTGATAAATACGCAAATTAATATCAGTACGATATTCTTGCAGGAGGGTTCAAAGCCCCATTTCTTAAGCCCTCCTGTCCTCTGCTGTTCCTTCATTGTACACTGTCCCCCATAAATGCTGCCTTATGCGGCAGGGTGACGGGCTCACCGTTATCTCCAGATCAGTCCGCTTTTCATCCTGCGTGAATGTCCCGGTAATTGTTATCCGGTGTATCGGGTCTTTCAGCTGTATTTTTCGATAAGCCCCTCGCAGGCATCACAAAGCTGTCCGTATACCTCCCCGAATCTTCCGGTGTACCAGGGATCGTCGACCTGCTCCTCAGGTCTGTCCGCCAGCTCCATGCAGAGCACTATCTTTCCCTCCGGATCACCGCCGAAGAACCTCTGCTCCATGATACGCCTGTGAATCTCCTCCATAGCGATAATGACGTCAAAGTTTTCATAATCGCTCTTTCTCACCTGCCTTGCATGATGTCCCTCACAGCTGATGCCATGCCTTTTAAGCTCAGCCCTCGCCGGAGGATATACAGGATTCCCGATCTCCTCAGTAGATGTCGCTGCCGACTCCACATGGAACCGCTCCTGCATCCCCCTCTTCTCTATCATATCTTTCAGGATATACTCTCCCATAGGACTGCGGCATATATTGCCCCAGCAGACAAAAAGTACTCTAACCATCTATTTTTCTCCAATCATAATGCCATCAAATGCCGAAGTTTACGGCATTTTGCCAAGGTTATCCGGCGCATCTTAATAGATACATTCTATTCGCATTTTTTCCAAATCTCGGCATCTTACGGCATATCTACGCCGTCAAAAGTAGTAAAAACGTAGTAAACAGGTCCGTGTTATACTACT
>CACZNY010000261.1 GCA_902782655.1 uncultured Lachnospiraceae bacterium | reverse complement strand
GGTGACCTTGATGATAAGCTCCTTGTCCTTAAGCTGGGCAGAGATATTGCTCATGGTCTTTTCCACGTTTTTGGCAAGCCCCGTAGCCACTCTCAGGATCGCGGTAAGCTTGGTGACAGTCAGTCTGTCCCTGGATTCGAATTCAGGATTATTAAATTCTTCATAACTTATGTTATTCGGATAGGATTTCTTGACTATGGTGGCTATCATTATCCTTTCCCTGTGTGATACCCCCATTATCTCGGAATCCTTTATAATGGCATAGGAGGTCTCTGCAGGAACGCTCATGGACACGTATTTTCCCACATTCCGCATTATTCCTGAAATATTGAGGAGCATCCTTTCCCTTGCGCCCATACCGTGGATCTTTTTCGTGGCATCAAAGATGATGAGAGCCGCGTCGGTAAGCTTTGAGGTAATTATATCGAAGGAGCCGTATTTGGCAGCTATATTGGCGGCTGAGCTTAAAATATCATCCTCAAAATCATGCAGGGGACGAATATACTTCTTCCTGTCAGCATAATCATAGGCTATGCCGTCGGAAAGGGATACTCCCGGAAGGTAAAGCTCCTTCGCCCCTGTCATATTGATGACCTTGTCTACAAGAATGGCGCTGGGCAGCAGCATTGCCGCGTTATCCTCGGGAATATGCAGTCTCGCAGCCAGCTCATAGGGCGCCTTTATTGTAAGCGCCTTCATTATATTTTTGTATTCCCTTGCCGTCAGATGACCCTCGGGTCTTTTGCCGTAGGTTTCCATTATGGCGGACATATAGTCATCGATGATGATGATATTGTCCACCTCAATGCTGCCGAGATAAAGCTCTTTGAAGTAATCAAGCTCATTAAGCACCATTTCACCGATTATGGTCTCATAGTCCGAATATACAGGCTCCATATCCCTGAGCTTCGTCCTTATGCGAAGGGTGCCAAGATGCAGGTTCACGGTAGTGACCAGATGTCCCATATCAAAAAGGGTTATCTGGCTTGAGCCTCCGCCTATATCCACGAAGGCTGTGCCGGTGCGGATATATTTTTCAAAGCCGCTTTTTAAGGCCGCGCCCTTGTACTCAAGGAAACGCTGCTCCGAGTTGCTTAAGATGGATATCCTTATGCCGGTCCTCCGCTCTATCTGGTCAAGGACAGCCTCAGTGTTTGAAGTCTCCCTGAAGGCCGAGGTACCGTAAGACAGATAATCATTGATCCTGTAGGTGTCCATTGCCCTGTGGAAGCCCTTAAGGATCTCGCAAAGCTCGTCCATCTTTTCACGGCTTATCATATGGGTGTGGAAGGTGTCATTGCCGATGTCTATACGATGCCGTATGCAGTCTATTTCCCTGATCCCGGTCTTTCCTCCCAGCTCGAATACCTTCATGCAAAGCTCATATGAACCTACGTCGATCGCAGCGAATAATTTCTTCATTCCATTCCCCCAATATGGTCAATGAACTGAGCAGCTGTCCTGCCGGAGATCCCGCCATGCTCTATCTCCCACTGATTGGCAAGGAGAAGCAGCTTTTCTTCGTCCATGGATAAGGATCTTCGTTTCGCAAGCTCTGTTACCATGTATCTGTATTCTCCCGGTGTGGGCTTGCCGTAATATATAGCCATGCCGAACCGGTGATACAGTGAAAGCTTCTCTTCTACCGTATCGCTTTCATGTATATCATCATTTTCTCCGCGGTCAAGCTTGTCCCTGAAGCCCTCATGGATCAGATGACGTCTGTTTGATGTGGCATAGATAAGCACATTTTCAGGCTTCTTTTCAAGACCTCCCTCAATTATGGCTTTCAGATATTTATAATCAGTCTCTTCATCTTCAAAGGAAAGGTCATCCATATAAATAATAAAACGGTAGTTACGTTCCTTGAGCCTTGCCATGATATCATTAAGAAATCTGAACTGATGCTTATAGAGCTCTATGATCCGGAGTCCGTTTTCATAGTATCTGTTCATTATGCCCTTTATGGAGGAGGACTTGCCCGTCCCGGAGTCTCCGTAAAGGAGACAATTATTGGAAGGGAGTCCCTTCAGGAAGGCCTCGGTATTATCTATAAGCTTCTTCTTCTGGATCTCATAGCCTATGAGGTCTTCAAGATTTATATGTGCTACTCTTTTAATG
>CACZNY010000260.1 GCA_902782655.1 uncultured Lachnospiraceae bacterium | reverse complement strand
CTTTTTATGGACGAGGAGAAGGCAGCAAGGGCTTTTGACGTGCTGGATATGTTTAATCTGGTCCCGGAGGAGAGGATGTTCCTTACGGGTTTTCAAGGCAGGTGAGGCGCGGAAATGGGTTTTTATGAGAATGAAGAGGATGCTTTTTTACCGCTTAGGGATGTAGTATTTAAGCAGCTTCGCGAGGAGATCCTCTATGGAAAACTGAAGCCCGGAGAGAGGCTTATGGAGATCGCGCTTTCCGAAAGACTTGGTGTAAGCAGGACACCGGTAAGGGAGGGGATAAGGCTTCTTGAAAAGGAAGGGCTTGTCGTCATGCTTCCCAGAAGAGGCGCCCATGTCGCGAGCATTACTGCAAAGCAGCTTGAGGACGTACTGGAAGCAAGACGTACTCTGGAAACCTTCGCTGTAAATGCATGCTGTGCGAAGATCACAAAAAAGCGCTTTGAGGAGCTTAAAGAAGCAAACCGGATATTCGCTGAGAAAGTGAATACCAGGGATCTTCGGGCAATGGCCGACTCCGATACAGAGTTTCATAATATAATAATCGATACGGCCGGGAACGAGAAGGTCAAAGAGCTTCTGATAAGCCTTAAGGAGCAGATATTCAGGTATAAATATGAATTTATGAAGGAAATGGATGATCCTACAAGGCTTGTAAGGGAGCATAATGAAATAGTGAAGGCGATCGGAGAGTGCAGGACTGATAAGGCCGTGGAGCTTATAAGGATGCATATTGATTCGCAGGCAATAGCAATTTACAGGAAGCTGAAATGAGCAGAAGACCTATAGGTGTGTTTGATTCGGGAGTCGGGGGGCTTACTGTCCTTAAGGAACTCATCCGCAGGCTTCCGAATGAAAGATATGTTTATTTTGGCGATATGGCGAGGGCGCCATATGGCACCAAGTCCAAAGAAACAGTTACCCGGTTTTCAAAACAGATAGTGCGTTTTCTGCAGACTCTCGATGTAAAAGCCATAGTAGTCGCCTGTAATACAGCTTCTGCGGTGGCACTTAAGGCTATAGAGGATGGGTTCGACCTTCCCGTGATAGGAGTCGTGAAGCCCGGGGCCAAAGCAGCCGCGGATGCCACGAAGACCGGCCGTATAGGCCTTATCGCGACAGAGGCATCTATAAGCTCAGGTATATATGAGGAATATCTGAATAAATACAACCCGGATATCAAGCTCATCGGCAAGGCATGCCCGTTATTTGTATCCCTTGTGGAGGAAGGCTGTATAGAAGATCCCGTCACCACGGAGATAGCAAGGCGCTATCTGTCTGCCTTTAAGGGTACGGATATAGATACTCTTATCATGGGATGTACTCATTTTCCCATGATAGAGGACACCATACAAAGAGTAGCCGGAGATCATGTACGTCTGGTTAATCCTGCCTTTGAAACGGCTAAATCCACCCAGCAGATGCTGGAAGAACGGGATATGAAAAACGATAATGAGATCCCGGTGGATGAGGAGGCATACAGATTTTACGTTTCCGATTCCCCGGAAAGGTTCAGGCGGATAGCGAATCTATTCCTTCCCTTAAGCATAGCGGGGGCAAGGCAGATCTCCATTGAAGAGTACTGAGGACAGATAAAAGATATATTTAAGGAGCAGATATGAAGATAAGAAAAGCGATCATTCCGGCTGCAGGTCTCGGAACCAGATTCCTTCCTGCGACAAAGGCTCAGCCTAAGGAAATGCTTCCTATAGTGGACAAGCCTACAATCCAGTATATCATTGAGGAAGCCGTGGCAAGCGGGATAGAGGATATCATCATAGTAAACGGCAGGAATAAGGGCTCGATAGAAGATCATTTTGACAGAGCCGTAGAGCTGGAGATGGAGCTTAAGAGAAAGGAAAAAGAAGAAGAGCTCCTGATGGTCAAATCCATCTCGGAAATGGCAAATGTCTATTTTATCAGGCAAAAGGAGCCGCTGGGTCTGGGTCATGCAGTGCTTTCAGCTCAGCATTTCATAGGGGATGAGCCGTTTGCAGTGCTTTTGGGTGATGATGTCGTGGTTTCGAAGATCCCGGCTCTTAAGCAGATGATGGACGTATTCAGCGAATACAATAACAGTGTCATCGGTGTACAGACAGTGGCTCATGAGGTGACATACCAATACGGCATAGTAAACGGAAAAGCGGTAGATGAAAGGGTATATAAGGTAAAGGATCTGGTCGAAAAACCTGCAGTGGAAGAGGCGCCATCAGATGTGGCGATCCTCGGAAGGTATATACTTACTCCCAATGTTTTCCACTATCTTGAAAATCAGGAGCGCGGCGCGGGAGGAGAGATCCAGCTTACCGATGCCCTGAAAAGAATGGCAAAGGATGAGGCGGTCTACGCTTATGATTTCAAGGGCCACAGATATGACTGCGGATCAAAGATCGGTTTTTTACAGGCCAATATCGAATTCGGTCTTAGAAGGCCTGATCTGAGAAAGGATCTTGAAAAATACATAAAGCAGCTGGCAGAGGACATAGAGAAGGCCATAGATTATAATTAAATATCCCGACACTGGAGCAGAGAGGAGAGGCAATATAAATGAGTACAGGATGGATAGTGACTATCATACTGCTGGTGATCCTGATCGCAGCAGCTGTTGCACTTTACTTTTTCGGAAAAAGGGCGCAGAAAAAACAAGCCGAGCAGCAGGCGCAGATAGAGGCCTCGGCACAGGTGGTGCAGATGCTTGTAATAGACAAAAAGAAGATGAGGCTTAATGAGGCAGGGCTTCCCGATGCGGTAGTACAGCAGGCGCCGAAGCTTATGAGGAGGACAAAGGTGCCGGTGGTAAAGGCAAAGGTAGGACCTCAGGTGATGAGCTTTATAGCGGATGCGGCCGTTTTTGATGAGATTCCCGTGAAAAGGGAAGTAAAGGCTACTGTAAGCGGGATCTATATCTCAAAGGTAAGAGGAGTGAGAGGCTCCATGAATAAGGGTGCAGAGCCCGTAAAGAAGAGCCGGTTCCAGAAGTTCAAGGAAACCCTTCAGGAAAAGGCGGGAGCAACACCCAGGAAATAAACGGCAGTACACTAAGCTCGTGAAAACCTCGCTAAGTGTACCTCGTATGCATGAAATCTAAGCTCGAAAGGACCTCGCTAAGATTTCATAGTAAACAGGGAATGAGTTTTATCAAAATAAAGGGGAAACAGGATAAATGAGTGATAAGAAGATGGTAGAATCCATCACTTCGATGGATGAGGATTTTGCACAGTGGTACACAGATGTAGTAAAAAAAGCAGAGCTTATGGATTATTCCAGCGTGAAAGGATGCATGATATTCCTTCCCGCGGGATATGCCCTGTGGGAAAACATACAGGGAAGGCTGGATAAAAGGTTCAAGGCAACCGGAGTAGAAAATGTGTATATGCCTCTTTTCATACCGGAGAGCCTGCTGCAGAAAGAGAAGGATCACGTGGAGGGCTTCGCTCCCGAAGTAGCATGGGTTACGGAAGGCGGCGGAGAAAAGCTGGAGGAGCGCATGTGCGTCAGACCGACCTCAGAGACTTTATTCTGCGACCTGTATAAAAATATCATACATTCCTACAGGGATCTGCCGAAGATATTTAATCAGTGGTGCTCGGTCGTCCGCTGGGAAAAGACCACAAGACCCTTCTTAAGATCCAGAGAGTTCCTCTGGCAGGAGGGACATACCATGCATGAAACGATGGAGGAGGCAGAGGAGAGGACCGTTCAGATGCTGAATGTCTATGCGGACTTCCTGAAGGAAGACCTTGCCATACCGACGATAAAGGGACGTAAGACTGATAAGGAGAAATTTGCCGGAGCCACGGCTACTTATACCATAGAAGCAATGATGCATGACGGCAAAGCCCTTCAGAGCGGCACTTCCCATAATTTCGGCGACGGTTTTGCAAAGGCTTATGAGATAGAGTATACAGGAAGGGACAATAAGCTCCATAATCCTTTCCAGACCTCCTGGGGACTGTCGACAAGACTTATCGGGGCGCTTATCATGGTTCACGGAGACGACAGGGGTCTTGTGCTTCCTCCGCGTATTGCGCCTACACAGGTGGTCATCGTACCGATACAGCAGCAAAAAGACGGCGTGCTTGACACCTGCCGCAAGGTGGCAGATGAGGCTCTGTCGGGATTCAGGGTAAAAGTGGATGATACCGAAAGGTCGCCGGGATTCAAATTTGCGGAGCAGGAAATGAGAGGCTTCCCTGTCAGGATAGAGATAGGCCCCAGGGATATCGCAAACGGAGAGTGTGTGGTAGTCCGCCGTGATGATCATGAAAAAACTACAGTCAGGCTGGATGAGCTTGCAGACTACGTGCCGAAGCTTTTAGACAGCATACAAAAGGATATGTATGAGCGGGCGCTGAAGCATCTGGAGAGCTCCATATATGATGCAAAAGAATATGCGGAGTTTAAAAAGCTTATAGACGAAAAGCCCGGCTTCGTGCGTGCGATGTGGTGCGGAGAGCAGGAGTGCGAGGATCAGATCAAGGCTGATACCACTGCTACTTCAAGATGTATGCCCTTTGAAAATAATGATCCCATCACTGACAAATGCATATGCTGCGGCAAGCCGGCAAAGCATCTTGTGATATGGGGCAAAGCATATTAAAGCATGACGTTTGACCTTCCGGTAAATGTAAAAAAGATAATAAGAACCTTGCAGAACGCAGGCTTTGACGCATATGCAGTCGGAGGCTGCGTTCGCGATGTAATGCTGGGCAGAAAACCTGCGGACTGGGATGTGACAACAAATGCAAGGCCTGAGCAGGTAAAAAAGCTTTTCAGGAGGACCATAGATACAGGGATAAAGCACGGCACGGTAACGGTCATGATGAATGATGAAAACCGTACATATAAAGGGTATGAGGTAACTACCTACAGGATAGACGGGGAATATGAAGATTCCAGACATCCAAAGGAGGTTACCTTTACAGAGGATATCAGGGAAGACTTAAGGCGCAGGGATTTTACCATAAACGCCATGGCATATAATGAGAAGACGGGACTTGTGGACGAGTTCGGGGG
>CACZNY010000259.1 GCA_902782655.1 uncultured Lachnospiraceae bacterium | reverse complement strand
TTATATGCCGGTGTTCCAGCAGTTTCCAGCTTTCCTTGTCCGAAGGCACCCCATTTGATTCCCGGCAGCCTTCACAGTTCCCGATATGCGCCACGCTTTCACCGTTAGGCGTATACTCCACATCTGTCAGCTTAAACTTATCAGTATCATTCGTATCATTTGCAGTCAGATACTCCACAAGGAAGTAGTTTCCGTTATCGGACTGAGGCCTGGCCCCGTTTCCATCCCACACATACTGGTAATAATATCTGTCGAACTGTGTATCCTCCGTAATATCCAGAACTGAAAGCCCATATTGAGACGTATCCTCTGCTCCGGCAAGATCCGCTATCGTGGCAGCAAAATTCTGATGTCCTGCTTCATAACTGCAGATTTCAAGCGGATGATGCTCATTTTTACCTTTGATCATAAATATCGGATTACTCAGTACCCCGGGCCATCGTGCCGAGCCATGATCTGCGGTAATGATTATGGTAGAGCAGTCATAAGCGCCGGCGTCCTTAAGCTTCTGAATATAGTCGTTTACGATCCTCAGACACCCTTTCGAAGCCGGATGCCAGTCCCAGCTCTCATCAGCAGGATTACCCCATTCGTCCAGGAAAAATGGCTCATGGGCTCCGCTGAGATGGATAAACTTATATTCTTTTGCTCCATCCTTTACCGTAAGGCCGTTCTGGTCGAGTCCCTCCTTAAATCCCGCATTCTCATAATAATAAAACCCATATCCTCCATCAATAGTACCGGTCGACTGTATCTCCGTCCCGTTCATCCATACATACGGCTTCACAATATCCGGAAAATACTGACAGGCGACCAGTCTGTAGATCAGGCTGAAGCAGGTCCTTAAACTGTAAAAATGCATCGGCAGCTCGGCGTAATTGGTTGTAACGTTCCTTATCCTCTGAGGGATCAATTCTAATTCAGGTGTATAAAAGGACAGATCAAAGCCATTATCAATAAGCTCATCAAAATACATACGATCCTGCGCCGAATGCTCCACCCATTCCTGCTTGGACATTTCATTTTTGAATATCTTTCCGCTCATCATTCCGGTAAGGGAATAACTTGTTGTAGGATATACACTGGTGTAATTATCATAGAAGATGAAACCATCAAGCTCATCTATTATCCCGGGCTCTTCAGCCCTGACATAATCAAAATACTGTTCGTCGTAAGCATCCAGAATGAACACGATGATGTTTTCAGTCCCCCCTGCCTCGTACATGCCTTCCATAGTGAGGACAGGGACATTTTTTGAAACCGAATCCTTCTGTGTAAGCAGCTGACCCATAAGAACACTCAAAGAGACAGCCTGCATCAGAAACAGCAAAAGAGACAGATACATTGTGATCTTTTGTGCCTTCTCAAATCTGAGGCATACAAAAATGCATACGGCAAGAAGCAATATCCAGATGACCAGATTGATCAGCATTCTTCCGGAATACGCCTCCCAGTCGATCTGATTGCCGTTCATCAGTCCTGCACTGATACCCAGGAAATTGCCCTGAATATAGAAGCAGCACGCCATACCAAACAGCAGTCCAAGATACAAACGATGCAGACTGCCCTTAAGAAGAAGCCCGGGCAGCAGACAGAAAGCAAAGGAAAAAATGAAAAAAAGTGTCGGTACATACCATATCGTACGTAAATTAAACCAGAATTCCTGCCTGTTTGTTACATAAATGGATAACGGCGCATACAGACATACGGTAAATGTCAGGAACAGAGCTGCCGCTATAATCGGTTTTTTTGATCCATCCTTTATCATTGAATCATTCTGCATTTGCTTATTCCTTTATCATCTCCTGTTCACCCTGATCCCCCGGATCAGTACATAATCAGCTAATAGGATAGCACATCAGGGCATCTTTCTCAATTTTGAAGCGTCAGGAGCCTCATCAGGATAATGGCCGGGAAAGTGACGGGAAAATGTGAACGTAAACTTCAACGGGGAAACGCAGGCTCTTTACCCGTTTCGCTTCTTCATCGCTATAATGACCGTCACCACTCCGATGGAGCAGATGACAGAGCCTGTGATGAGCATTGCTCTGATGCCGAAAAGATCCAGTATCCTGCCGCATACCAGATTGGAAAAAACGCCGCCTACGGTGATCGCACTGCTGACAAGAGCCTGTCCCTTAACCTGATCCGTATCCTTCATATTACGGCTCACATAGTATGCAGACGCGGGAACGAATACGGCGTACGCGAGCATCTGGAAGGACTGGCTGACATAGAGCGCCAGCATATCCGTAGCGAAGACCAGTATCAGCGTCTTGATAAGGAACGACACACCGGACACAACGAGCATATCATTGGGAGAAACCTTTGTTATCAGCAGAGTGATCAGAGCCATCACAGGAAGCTCCAGAAGAGCTGCAAGGAAGGTGGCGTATCCCAGCTGTGTCTCGGCTCCTCCAAGGTTCCTTATGATCTGTATGAGAAAATCATTTATCATATTGTGGGCAAAAAAGAAGCAGACCGTTGCTGCAAGCAGAAGCATGAAGGCCGGATATGACTTTCCAAATTCAAATATACTGCTGCGCGCCTTATCGGCGTCGTGGGATGCGGCTGAAGGATCCGGCACATCGGATACGTCAGTTACTGCAGGCTTTCGGAATATCAGTATCGATATGAAAGAGAGCGCCATTATCACCAGATCGGCGATAAGCAGCACCTTTACACCGTGGATCTCGGTAAGCCGGCCTATAAAGGCCGAGGTCACAGCGAAG
>CACZNY010000258.1 GCA_902782655.1 uncultured Lachnospiraceae bacterium | reverse complement strand
CACCCCGCTACACCTACGTTTTTGAAAATGCACTCTCAGGCAAGCATTCAGCGCATTGGTATAGCTAATTAAAATACGCTCCACTAGGGGCTTACCGGGATAAGATATTTTCTTCCTTTGATCCTTCCCGTCTTTTCTAAAAAACATTCCCCGGACACAAACGTATATTCTTCAGGGAAACGCTGATCAAAGCGTTTCTTTGATTTTTCCCGAAAAAGGTTATTGACAAGCATCAGGCATTAGTGTATATTTCTGTCAATAAAACATATAATTCCCATCGGCTAAGTATGAAAAGATAAGGAGGCAGTATGAGTAAGACTATATTCATCATTCCCCGATGGTCGGACGGGCGATGTCAGAGGCCGGAAAGAAAGGATACACCGATAATTGTTTATTTTTTAGAGGAGACATAATTATGAAGTTTAATAATATTAGAAAAATATCAGTGATCGCAATATCATCAGTCCTGCTGCTTACACAGCTTACAGGCTGCGGGACCAGCGCTTCCGCATCACCCGGCACGGGTAAGGGAGCGGAGACAGCTGCAGCTTCAGGGACAGAGACAGCCGCAGGGACAGAGGCAGCGGCAGACCAGCTTGACAGGATAAAGGCTGCCGGAAAGATCATAGTCGGTATCGAGGGAACCTATCCTCCCTTCACCTATCACGAGGCGGACGGAGCTCCTGCAGGCATCGATGTGGAGCTTGCGCAGAAGATAGCCGAAAAGCTCGGTGTAGAGGTGGAATTTGTAGACGGCGCATGGGATTCACTTCTTATCGGTATTGATTCCGGAAGATTCGATACGGTCATAAACTGCGTGGGGATAACGGATGAAAGAAAGCAGAAGTATGACTTTTCTGATCCCTACTATTATGAGGCATGGCAGATCGTTACCCGCGCTGATGATGACAGGATCAATTCGGAGGAGGATCTTGCGGGCAAGACCATAGCTACGAATGTGACCAGCGCGCATGCCACCTGGTATCAGGACAGGGGAGTGGAGATCGCAGGCATTGATACAGGCGATGAGGCTATCGAAATGCTTCTGACCGGAAGGGTTGATTTCATAGACTGCCCTGTTCCCGTCATGAATACCTACTATGAAGCGCATCCCGATGTGAAGGACAAGCTTAAGGTCAGCTTCGTCGTAAAGGGCGGAGAGATCCCGAAGGGGATACCTGTAAAGAAGGGTGAAAAGAGGCTTCTTGAGGAGATCAACAAAGCCCTCTCAGAGCTTCGCGAAGACGGAACCCTTAAAGCATTATCGGAGAAATATCTGGACGGAGATTACTCGGTATCACAGGAGTAATGATCTGTTTGAAGGAGGGTCAAAGATATGAGTGAAAGAGTGCTGCAGATACTTATTTCCGCTTTTCCCAAGCTTCTTCTGTACTGTGTGAAGGTGACTGTTCCGCTGACTGCGGCCGTCTTTATCTTGAGCATACTGATCGCACTGGGCACTGCTCTGGTTCAGATCTATCATGTGAAGGTGCTTGACAGGGTGGCGAGATTTTATATCTGGCTCTTCCGCGGGACACCGCTGATAGTACAGCTTTATATCATATTCTTCGGTCTTCCTTCACTGGGGATAATGCTCAATGCATATGTGTCGGCAGTAATAGCTTTTTCGCTTAACTATGCAGCATATAATTCCGAGACCATCAGGGCGGCTATCCTTGCCGTTCCTGCTGGTCAGACGGAGGCCGGATATATGATAGGACTGAACCGTTTCCAGATCATGACAAGGATAGTGCTTCCGCAGGCTACAAGGATAGCCTTCCCTACTCTGATGGGATCGCTGATAGGGCTTACCAAGGACAGCTCCCTTGCAGCCAGCATCACGGTGGTGGAGATGTTTAAGACCGCGCAGCAGATAGCGGCAAGCACCTATGAGCCCTTTGCTCTCTACTGTGAGGCGGCCTTTATATATCTGCTTCTGTGCTCGCTTCTGACTTTTGTACAGAACCGGCTGGAAAAAAAGCTTGAATGGAAGAAGCCTGAAGTATCGAAGGCGTGATATCGGAAGAAAGGAATGAACCGAAATGGACAGATTACCCGTTATAAGTGAGATAGATCCCGAAACCGCTCCGGAGGAGATAAAGCAGATAATAAAGGCGCATCTGGCCGAGGGTTATCAGCTGACAGGGGAGAAGAGGACGCTTCTGCATAACGGCCCGGCGTTTAATGCCGTGGAAGGCGGATCCTATGCAGTGGCTAAGGAGCTTGAAAGGTATATAGGAAGGAGGGCGGCGGTCTTTTTCGAGTTCGCCGTTTCCGAGGAAAACGAGTGCATAGTCTGCACGATATATTACAGGAATCTCCTGAAGAAGATGGGGATAGATCTTTCTGCTCTTGAGTACACCCCGCGGGAGGAGCTTCTCGTGGAGTACGGCAGGGCTATAGGACAGGATCCCAGGAACATTCCGGATGAGCTTTTTGCGAGACTTAAGGAGGAGTTCACGGAAGAGGAGATAGTGGTCATCACCGCCATGGGCGTGATGATGGTAGCCAATAACTTTTTTAATGATATTCTGAGGGTCAGGCCTGACAGGCTGATCGGATGAGACAGGAGGCGCCATGTTGGAGGTGAAGAACCTGAAAAGCAGCTATGGCTCACATAAAGTGCTGAAAGGTGTAGACTTTCATGTGGACGGGGGAGAGGTGATCGTGATCCTCGGGAGCAGCGGCTCCGGAAAGACCACTCTTCTCAGGAACATAAGCTTCCTTACCGAGGCTGATGAGGGAACGATAAAATTCAATGATCTTGAAAAAGAGATACGCCGCCTGAAAAGATCGGAGATCCATGAGCTCCGCTCAAAGATAGGCTATGTATTCCAGAACTTCAATCTTTTCAGGAATATGTCGGTGAAGCAGAATATACTTGAAGGACTCGTGACTGCCCGCCATATGAATAAGAGCGAAGCCTTAAGGATCGTCGATGAGGTGCTTGAAAAGGTTGATATGCAGGACCGGGCTGATTACTATCCCGACCAGCTTTCGGGAGGACAGCAGCAGAGAGTCGCCATAGCAAGGACTATAGCGTACCGCCCTGATCTTATCCTCTTTGATGAGCCTACCTCGGCTCTCGATCCGGAGCTCACCAGAGAGGTTCTGAAGATCATGATAAAGCTGGCAAGGGAGGGAACGACCATGGTAGTGGTCACCCATGAGATGGATTTTGCCCGCAACGTGGCTGACCGCGTGATCTTCATGGAAAACGGAGTGGTAGTGGAGGAGGCGTCCTCTGAGAAGTTTTTCAACCATCCGGAGGAGGAAGCTACGAAAAGATTTCTCCGCACGGTGATCAATGATTATGATTTCGTAATATAGGAGGCAGGCTATGAAGATAGTGAATGTCGGGATATATGTAAAGGATATTGAGGAGGTAAAGTTCTTTTTTGAGCACTATTTCGAGGCGAAGGTGCATGCGGTGCTGGATGATGAGGAAAACAGCTACTATTCCTATATACTCTCTCTCGGGGAGGGGGCCTTTATAGAGCTTATGAATAAACCCTCCATCGTAGATGAGGCAAAGGATCCCAACCGGACAGGCTTTGCCCATATTAATATCCAGGTGGACAGCAGGGAGAGATT
>CACZNY010000257.1 GCA_902782655.1 uncultured Lachnospiraceae bacterium | reverse complement strand
CATGATGCTGCATCAAAGGTAAATCATCTGGCCAGAGGCTCAGGAAAAAGCGGTGCCATAGAAGTATGCAGTCCGGGACAGGAGATACTGGAGCGTACCGACTGCAGTATCGACGAGAGAACAGGTACGGTTTTTCTTCGCTTCAGGGCCGGCTTTCCTGCAAACGGACGTACCATTAATTCCAGGGAACTAATCCGTATGCTTTTTGATTTCGTACCTGAATGTGTGGAGAATGCCCTGAAATATATCAAAAAGAATGAACCCGGTATTCGCCGCGCCATAGAGCTTGCCGATGATCAGGAAAAGATAAGGTGCGAGATGAAGGAGAGGGATCTTATAGCCTTTATTGCAGACGGTTCCATATTGCCGAGAGAAAGTGGAATATCACAGCTTCCCATGAAAGGAGCCGTTCCTTTTAAATCCCCTGAAACTCTTAAAACAGAGATCGAAACACCGCATAAGGGCTTGATAACCGGTATGGGCATAAAAAAAGGCGTCGCCCTGATAGTGGGTGGCGGATATCATGGTAAATCCACTCTTCTTAAGGCACTGGAGAGAGGAGTCTATAACCATGTCGCCGGTGACGGCAGAGAATACGTTCTGACCGAAGCGGATGCGGTTAAGATAAGAGCTGAAGACGGCCGCTCGGTTCACGGTACGGATATTTCACTTTTTATAAATAATCTCCCGGACGGCCGGGATACCTCTTCCTTTTCTACTGAAGATGCCAGCGGCTCCACGTCCCAGGCGGCAAATGTTGCAGAAGCCATAGAGGCAGGCGCACATACCTTACTCATTGATGAGGATACCTGTGCCACGAATTTTATGATCCGGGATGAGCTTATGCAAAGGGTCATAAACGGTGAAGACGAACCTATCACGCCCTTCCTTTCAAGGATTGATCAGTTAAAGGATTCCGGTGTTTCTACTATACTTGTCGCCGGAAGCTTCGGTGCATATTTTAATGTGTCTGATACTGTCATACAAATGGATCGTTACCATGCCCTTGACATCACCGAGCGGGCAAAGGCTGAAGCCAAAGGCCATCAGGGTATGGAAAAAACCGGTCTCGCTTTTCACGCTCCATCAGACAAAAGGATCCCTATAAGACCTGGCAGGGAACTTCTCGGAGAAAGGATCAAAACTAAAACTCTTGGACTTGACGGGTTTTCCATCAATCATGAGACAGTTTCCTTAAGATATGTGGAACAGATAGTCGATCCCGGACAGAACGCAGCTCTTTGCAGGGCTTTGATCATGGCTGCAGGACAGCTTACAGACGGCAGGAGAAGCTTAACGGAAATAGTTAATGAAATAATGAAAGTCCTGGAAAAAAGCGGACCTGAAGCCCTGTATTCCGGAAGGACTCCGGAGGCCGGTCTTGCCGTCCCCCGCAGGCAGGAGATATTTGCCTGCCTGAACAGGTTCAGGCCGCTAAAGATATCATAAACCGGTATCAGGCTTCGTACAGTTCTCCCACAACATCCCAATTGATGACATTCCACAGAGCCTCTACATATGAGGCTCTCAGATTTTTGTATTTAAGATAATACGCATGTTCCCATACATCTATGCACATGATCGGAGTATGTCCGGTCTTAAGCGAGATCGGATTTTCCTGGTTATCTGTCTTTGAAATAACCAGACTGCCGTCCGAAGTCTTTGAAAGCCAGGCCCAGCCTGAACCAAACTGTCCCATTGCGAGGGCAGTGAGCTTTTCCTTCATTGCATCAAAATTTCCGAAAGTGTCATCTATTTTTTTTGCAAGGGCTCCTGTCGGCAGCTTCGATCCACCGGGGATCATCTGTCTGAAGTAAAGGTTGTGATTATAATAACCGCCGCCGTTGTTTCGAAGTCCTGCCCGAAGCTCCGGATCTTCTATCTCCTTAACACCTGCAAGGATATTTTCCACACTCTCCCCCGTTTTTCCGGCCTGTTCCGCAAACTTATTAAAATTAGCAGTGTAGGCCGCATGATGCTTGCCATAATGAGTCGCCATGGTTTCCGAGTCAATATACGGCTCAAGTGCATCAAATCCGTAATCCAGCTTTATCTGTTCAAACATATCTTACCTCCTCGATAAACATTGTTTTTTATTAATTAAAATAGCAGAATTTGATTTTTATGATATCATAATCTGTGAAAGTGATAAAGCTGCGCATGGAGGTCAATAGATAATGAAAACAAGAGAAGAGGCTCTATCATACGGCTTATCCTTCCCTGATACCTATCAGGAGTCTCCTTTTCATGATAACAACTGGCAGTTAATAAGGGTAAAATGTAATAAGAAGGCTTTTCTCTGGACGTATGAAAGAAACGGCTACATTAATCTGAATGTAAAGGTAGATCCCGAATGGAGGGATTTCTGGCGAAAAGCCTATAAAAGCGTACTTTCAGGCTGGCATCAGAATAAGGAGCATTGGAATACTATTATCCTTGACGACAGCATACCGGATAATGAAATAAAAAAGATGATAGCGGAAAGCTATGCTCTTGTCACAGACAGTCCTTCAAAAAGAATATACGAAGCCGTAAAAAAGATCCCCAGAGGAAAGGTAGCAACCTATGGGCAGATTGCTGCTATGGCGGGAGAACCAAGGATGGCCAGAGCTGTCGGCAACGCTCTTCATAAAAATCCTGATCCAGATACTATCCCCTGTTACAGAGTTGTCAATTCAAAGGGTATGCTCTCCGGGGAATTTGCCTTTGGAGGAGCAGGCGCACAGGCTAAGCTTCTTGAAGCAGACGGTATTGAAGTGACAGGTGGCAGGGTTGATCTTGAAAAATACGGTATATAGCTACTCACCTTCCCATGACAGCCGGTGGAGTTCTCCTGCTTTTTCCATTCCGTCAAACCCGTTCTGTCTTAATGCCTCATACAGTATTATAGAAACCGCATTTGAAAGATTAAGGGAACGTTCCTCACCATACATAGGTATTCTTATACAGGCAGATGGATCTGATATCAATATTTCTTCCGGAATACCCGCACTCTCCTTACCGAACATAATGAAATCTTCTGCACCGTATGATACATCCGCATATGTCTGTCTCGCTTTAGTAGTAGCATACCACAGCTTTTGTTCCTTTCCTGTAGAAAACACAGGATTTCTCTCAATGAAATCCTGATAATTATTGTATTCTGCAAGATTCAGTTTTTTCCAATAATCTAATCCAGCCCTTTTTAATTCCCTGTCATTAATCCTGAATCCATAAGGGCGGATAAGGTGGAGTTTTGTGCCAGTTGCAACGCAGGTACGCCCGATGGCTCCGGTATTGAAAGGTATCTCAGGTTCAAACAAAACAATATTCATGAAAGACTCCGCAGCGTAATCAGTAAAAATAAATAAGAGATACAAGCAATTTCTTCTTGTATCTCTTATATTGTGCCCTAAGCAGGAATCGAACCGGCGACACAGGGATTTTCAGTCCCTTGCTCTACCAACTGAGCTATCAGGGCAAAGTGGATATCCCACAGTAGCGGGGGCAGGATTTGAACCTGCGACCTCCGGGTTATGAGCCCGACGAGCTTCCAGACTGCTCTACCCCGCGTCATAATACAAAACAAACTCCTCGTTTGCTTTGAGCGTCTATTAGATACGATAAAGGTATCTGACGCCGAAGCACCTAGCGACCGTCTTTTGCCCGCTTATGTGCGATAATGGGTGGTGGTGGATTCGAACCACCGAAGGCGTTGCCAGCAGATTTACAGTCTGTCCCCTTTGGCCACTCGGGAAACCACCCATAT
>CACZNY010000256.1 GCA_902782655.1 uncultured Lachnospiraceae bacterium | reverse complement strand
GCTGTCGTGTCTGCTGCTGCAGAATCATCTGCCGCTGCCGAATCTGCTGCATCCGCTGCCGGAGCCTCCTCCGCTCCCGCTGCCGGTGCTGCCGTATCCGCTGCTGAGTTTCCGCATCCAGCCAGAAGCGTTGCTGTCATTGCTGCTGTAAGCATGATACTTACGATTTTCTTTTTCATCTTTTTCCTCCTTAAATTTTATAAGAAATATTTATGTATATGGCTCTCGGCCTTTATACCAGACAGTTTCCTATGATGCCGGGTTAACCAGCTTCCTTATGGATTCTCCCGTAAGAAGCTTTCCCGCTACCACTATCCTCTCAGAGATGGCTGTCTTTGGTCTCTCTATCATCTGTACGAGCTTCCTTGCAGCAAGATCACCTATGGTTTCCGTATCCTGCTCAATAGTTGCAAGCTTTGGTTCAAGAACCTTCGCTATCCTTATGCCGTCATACCCCGCTATGGAAATATCCCCCGGTATGGAGAGTCCCCTGGCCTGTATGGCATTTATCCCGCCTATTGCCGAAAAATCATCCGGATATATAATGCATGTAGGCGGATCTTTCAGATCCAGAAGCTCATTTGTCAAGACACTTGCCACCTCAGGCTTCCTGTAGATGCCGCCTTTTACATATTCATCCGGCACCGTACCCCCGAGATCCTCCATGGTCGCATAAAAGCTTGCCAGCCTGTTCTTTGTGACCGAAGAATCACGACCGTGAATATATGCTATCTTCCTATGCCCGCAGGTTTCATATATATAGGTAACAAGATCTCTTATGCCGCTTACATTATCTGAAATGATTGCCGTCCTGTTGTCAAATACATGGTCTATCGTAACTACCGGGATGCTGCTCGTTGCAAGCTCCACCACATCGGGATCGCTGAAATCTATACATGCAAGCACCACACCATCGTAACCTCTGTATCTGCAATGCTCCAGATATTTCATATCCATGAAGCTGCGGCTGCTGTTTATAAAGCTGATATCATAACCCTTGGACTCCGCCGTCCTTTTTAAGGAATCAAGAACTGCCGCAAAGAAATCATGCGTGATCCCGTTCCCTGCCTCATCCCTGAAAAGCACTCCTATATTATGACTTCTGTTCGTTTTCAATGTTCTGGCCGAAGCATTAGGGAAGTACCCCATCTCTCTTGCGGCCTCACGGACTTTTTGTTTCGTTGCCTCGCCTATGTCGCTGTGGTCATTAAGCGCTTTGCTCACCGTCGCGACTGATACGCCGACTTTATTCGATATGTCTTTCATCGAGACCATTCGTCCGACCTCCATATTTGACGCTCTGTCAGGTCTCCAAAAATCCAAGGCCATCTTAAACGTTTTCGCACGTCAAATATATAACAATATTCCAACCAAGTCAATATATTTTTTGTTTTTTTAGGCACTTTTGATAAAATACTCCCCGTTCTCCTGCTCCGGTCACAGTGTTTCTCCTGTTTAATAGGGTTTTCTCCTTAAATGTTTAAGCCCTCTCTTTTGAACAACATTTTCTTGCCCATTTACGGATTCGCTGTTGTATTTCCTGCATTTATGGGATATAATCAAATCCAACACGGCTTCTGCCGGATTACTTAATCGTTATAGACAATATACCATAATGGGGGTAAAGACATGAATTTTGGACATTTTGACGACGACAACATGGAATATGTCATCACCACGCCTAAAACTCCGCTGCCATGGATCAACTATCTGGGCAGCAATGATTTCTTCTCTCTTGTCTCAAACACGGCCGGAGGCTATTCCTTCTATAAAGATGCCAAGCTTCTCCGTATCACGAGATACAGATATAACAGTGTTCCTCTGGATTCAAACGGCAAATACTTTTATATCAAGGACGGCTCCACGGTCTGGAACCCCGGCTGGCAGCCGGTAAAAACGGAACTCGATGAGTATGAGTGCCGACACGGTATGGGCTATACGAAATTTCACGGAAAAAAAGACGGTGTCTGCGCCGATGTCCTCTGTTTCGTTCCCATGGACGACACCTGTGAGATCCAGCGTATAGAGTTAAAAAATGAAGGCTCATCCGAAAAGAAGCTCCAGCTGTTTTCATATGTGGAGTTCTGCCTATGGAATGCCATGGACGATATGACAAACTTTCAGAGGAATCTCTCCACCGGAGAAGTAGAAGTCATAGGAAGCACGATATACCACAAGACCGAATATCGCGAAAGAAGGAACCATTACGCTGTATACTCAGTGAATACAAAGGCTGACGGATTTGATACCTCCAGAGATGATTTTATCGGCGTCTACAACTCAGGGGCAAACCCCGATGCAGTCCTTGAAGGAAAATGCAGAAATTCAATTGCTTCCGGATGGTATCCCATAGCTTCACATCAGATCGACATCACCCTTGCCCCAGGAGAATCAAAAAGCTACGTCTTTGTCCTGGGCTATTGCGAGAACCCCGAGGATCAGAAATGGGAAAAGCAGGATGTGATAAACAAAGCTCCCGCCGAAAAGATGCTCGCTAAATATCAGACCGATGCCGATGTAGAAAAGTCTTTCAATAACCTCAGGGATTACTGGAAGAAGCTTCTGTCCAGGTTCACTGTAGACACAGCCAATGATAAGGTCAACAGAATGGTAAACATCTGGAATCAGTATCAGTGCATGGTAACCTTCAACATGAGCCGTTCTGCTTCGTATTACGAGTCCGGCATAGGAAGGGGCATGGGCTTCAGGGATTCCTGTCAGGATCTTCTGGGCTTTGTGCATCTGATCCCCGACAGAGCAAGGCAGAGGATCATAGATATCGCATCCACCCAGTTCCCGGACGGGTCAGCCTATCACCAGTACCAGCCGCTTACAAAGAAGGGAAATTCGGATATAGGAAGCGGCTTCAATGATGATCCGCTCTGGCTTATTGCCGGCACATCAGCTTATATACGGGAGACCGGGGACACCACCATTCTGGATGAAAAGGTGCCTTATGACAACGATATGTCACTTGCCACCACTCTCTTCGAGCATCTGACCAGAAGCCTTGACTATACTATAAATCACAAAGGTCCGCATGATCTCCCCCTTATTGGCCGCGCCGACTGGAACGACTGCCTGAATCTCAACTGTTTCTCAGAGCATCCCGGAGAATCTTTCCAGACCTTCGGCCCATCCGAAGGCCCTGTGGCTGAGTCTGTTTTCATCGGAGGCATGTTCGTTAAATACGGAAACGAATATGCCGATCTTTGCGACTTCCTCGGAAAAGCAGACGAGGCAAAGAGAGCCAGACAGGAAGTGGATAAAATGACAAAGGCTCTTCTTACTGCGGGCTGGGACGGAAAATGGTTCGTAAGAGCCTACGACGCAAACGGCAGGAAGGTTGGCTCCGATGAATGTGACGAGGGTAAGATCTTTATCGAACCTCAGGGCTTCTGCGTCCTTGCCGGTGTCGGCGTAGAGACCGGAGAAGCGCAGAAAGCCATGGACTCTGTTAAGGAAATGCTTGATACCAAATATGGTGTAATGATACTTCAGCCTGCATATACACATTATCATGTAGAGCTTGGCGAGATATCCTCATATCCGCCCGGATACAAAGAGAATGCCGGGATTTTCTGCCATAATAACCCCTGGGTATCCATAGCGGAAACCGTGATAGGCGACGGCGACAGAGCATTCGAGATCTATCAGAAGACCTGCCCTGCCTATCTGCAGGACATCTCCGAGATACACAGGACAGAGCCATATGTATATTCTCAGATGGTTGCAGGACGTGATGCAAAATTCTTTGGTCAGGGTAAGAATTCCTGGCTTACAGGCACAGCCGCCTGGACCTTCACTGATATCTCACAATATATACTGGGCGTATATCCCACCCTCAACGGTCTCCAGATCAATCCCTGTACGCCGCACGGCTTCGGAGATTTCAGGATCACCCGCGAATACAGGAATGCCGTATATCATATCACCGTCAAAAATCCCGATGATGTATGCAAGGGTGTAAAAAAGATGACAGTTGACGGAACCGAGATTTCGGGAAACGTCATACCATACGATAGCAGCAGCAAGGATGTCGATGTGGAAATAATCATGGGGTGATCACATTCAGCGACAAAAAACCGGCGCCGGGCGCCGGTTTTTTTGTTGTTGTCTTTTCATACACCCGCCTGTCCGTTCAGTCGTATCGAAAGAACGTTGAGTCCCAGAATATTCTGGTAATGCATCTCAGAGGCCAGCCCCGACACCAGACGGATCCCGATATTCTTTGTCATATCCTCCTGATCCATCATCTGACGTCTTTGCTCAATGTTAAAGGGAACGCAGTCATCTTTAAGCGAAAGGATCAGAGTTTCCGGTCTGCAGGCCAGACATACCAGCACACTGTGCTTCTTTTGATCGGCAGAAAAACCATGCTTTATGATGTTACCGGCCATTTCCTCAAGGAAGAGACTCGCAAAGAAAGCCCTTCGTCTGTCGATCCCCCTTTCCTCACAGAATTGCTGCAAAGCGCTCGAAACACCTATGACACTTTCCATATCCTGCAGTATCAGATCCATACGGCCATAGACAGGTACTCCGAAATCCTCAGGTATGGCCATTAGTTCATCAATGTTTCTCGGAAATCCTTTCTTATATATACAGGCATAGATCAGCACAAAGACCGGAGCTATCAATCCGTTAAGCACATTAGCCAGATACACCCCACTCATACCCATGCTCCCTATGAGAAGCACTGTAAAGACCACAGTGCCTATCACTCCGTCAAGCAGGGCAAGGATATGCACCGGTATACGTCTTTCAGATGCCTGCCAGTAACAGGAAAAATGTGTCATTATAATACTTAGAGGCATACACAGGGGCAATATCCTGAATCCCATCAAGGTCATCATATATACCGGATCTGAGGGATCCCTGTAATACAGTCTCGTAAGAGGCTCTGCCAGCAGCATGATGACAAAGGACAGCACCAGCAGAATGGGAATGAAATTAAATAATGCTGTCCTCATCACATCTGTCAGAGACTGACGATCTTCTTCACCTACGCTCACGCTGAACATCATCCTGGATACGACAAGCATGCCATCCGGAATGATCCAGAATAACGAGAGCAAAGAATTTGCAGCCGTCGAAGCGGATATTCCAACCGCCCCCACACTCGCAATGATCAGCGAATTTACTATGATCCCACGTGCTGCGTGATAGGCATTCCCGACAGCCCCGGGCGCTCCGACCCGTATTATCTTCCAGCTGTCACGCCAGTTAAGTTCCTTGAAAGAAAAGTGCATGGGTGCATCCTTACTTATAAAGCATGGAGCCTGCACCAGAAAATAGATCCAAAGACCCAGAGAAGGTGCAAGGGCAAGTCCCAGCGCCTCCATTCGCAGGACTCCCACAAACAGATAATTAAGGATAAAATTCACCACTATATATACAAGACTGGCTACAGTCGCCCTTTTCCCCTTATTGTCCAATGAAAGGAACGTAGAAAGCTGGCTTCCGATGAAAAGCGGAAAGATACTGACCGCCTGACCTAGTACATACATGGCAAGCATCCTGTTGATCTCCGGATCATCGGCAATGGCTATTACACTTCCGACCAGTCCGAATATCAGGTGTCCCACAGTCACGATGATCGCAATGATACCGGAAACTGCTATATCAAGAGCAAAAATATTCTGTACGCCGTCCGGATCATTTCGTCCGATATGCTCTCCGCAAATGATTGTAGCCCCGCCCACAAGCATAATAGTAAGTGCGACAACGGCAAGGTTTACCGGAGAATACAGACCTACGGCGCTCATCGCCTTAACGCCGACGAAATTACTTGCAAAAAGACTTGACACAATGCCGTTTATCATTCCTACAGATGCCAGGAGAATCTGTACCGGCAACAGCCTGAACATCGTTCTCTGTGTTAAATTTGCGTGTCCCATTTATTCACACCTTCCTTTTTCAGCTCCTGCAACACGCCCAAGACAGATGAGGCGGAGTATAGCATCCACAACAGTATACATAATCAGGCTCACAAGAATACCGGCGGCTCAGGGGTCAACTCTGCCGCCCTTCCTCAGCTCTCTCACACCTTCGCTCAAACGGTCAAGGTCAGATGCAAGGGGGCTCAGTCTCTCCATCGCCTTTCTGTTATCATTAAATGCCCTGTACATGCACCTGTATGAATTCTCGTATGAAGTTCTCATTGTGTAACTGAGCTCAAAAATATGAGCCAGATACTCTCTCTCATCCACATTCAGGACACTGGGATAGTCTATGGCTGCCGTATTTCTGAACGGCTGAAACAGATCCGGAGTATATTCCGTATTTCCGATATCAAAACGGCAATGCTCATATTCATTAAAGTGAACGTATGTGGTATCCAGATACTCCGCCAGTTCATACGTACTCCGCGCCATATCCCAGGTCTCCTCGGGAAAGCCGATCATATAAAACGCCATTGTATCTATCCCAAGCAGATGGGCACGATCTACGAGTTCCTTCACTCTCTTTATCTCGCCCTTTACACTGTTATAATCACTTAAAAGCCCGGTATCTGCAGACTCTACCCCGAAGCATATCATCCCTACACCTGCTTCCTTCATGAGCTGCAGCATTTCCTCATCAAGACTTTCAAGCCTTGTCTCGACAACTATCCTGGTCTTTATTCCCTGTTCGATGATCCCCTCAAGGAGCTTCTTTGTTTTATTTCTGTCAGCTGAAAAGTACTGATCCCTGAACTGTATCTCATCAGCTCCAAGTCCAACAAGTTTTTTGATGTTTTCTATTATATGATCCGTACTCCTGAGCTCATAGCCTGCATAATACAGTTTGTACGGACAATAAAGACATGACATCGGGCAGCCTCTGCTTCCGGCAAGGGTCAGTCTCACTCCCTTCACCTCATCCCTGTAATTCTTATACTCTACAAGAGTATAGTCCGGCATCGGTAACTCGCTGAACCCACGCTGTTTTCCTCCGACATATTTCATTGCATATTCATCCACAGGCTCCTCTATGGCCTCGTTTATGTACGGAGCGTTGGCGATCAGCCATTTTTTCAGGATCTTCGCAGCGAGTCCGCAGATCTTTATATCAGCCTCAGGCATCAGCCCCCGTATGGCTTCAAGAAGCTTCAGATCAGAGTGCACCGTCTGTCCCGTAGTCTTAAGGATCACCACATCGTATGCTTCGTTTTCAAGCTGCTTCAAAAGCTCATCGGGAAGCATGGCATTTTCGATGATCGCATCTATAACTCTGACTTTATACTTTTCATCCTTTGAAAAAACAGTTGCCGCAGTCAGCAAAGTAAGATCAGGGTAAATATTATGTGAAACATCCAACATCCCCAATTCCCCATGGGCATCGCTGTGAATATTAAACCCGTAATAGGGACGAAGAAACAAAACACTTTTTTTCATTATCATGTTTTGTCCACCTTTTTT
>CACZNY010000255.1 GCA_902782655.1 uncultured Lachnospiraceae bacterium | reverse complement strand
CTTGATATGGTGGATACCTGCCTTTGCATGGGAGCGGGCATAACCATGGCCCAGGGCTTCAGCCATATGGATAAGGAGGCGGCGGCCATAGCCTTCACGGGCGACTCCACCTTTTTTGCCTCGGGGATAACCGGTGTCGTGAATGCCGTATATAACTGCGCCGATCTGATCATCTGCATACTGGACAACTCCACCACGGCCATGACAGGACATCAGCCCCATCCGGGAACCGGGATAAACCTGATGGAGACTCCCGCAGACAAGGTGGATATCGGGAAGGTGCTTGAGGCTGTGGGCGTGAATAAGATCGTAACGGTGGATCCGCTTGACCATAAGGCAGCGGTGGAGGCTGTAAGGGAGTGCGCCGGTATCAGGGGAGTGAAGGCGGTCATATTCAGATCTCCCTGTGCGGCCAGGGTGAGATCCGATAAAAGGATGAGGATAAATGAAAAGTGCATAGGCTGCAGGAGGTGCATTAATGAGCTGGGCTGTCCTGCGCTTTCTTTTAGTGAAGGCAAAGTGAGGATAGACCGTGATCTCTGTACGGGCTGCGGACTCTGCAGCTTCATATGCCCGGCAGGCGCGATAGAGGAGGATGCGGTTTGAGGCAGCCTTTGAATGATTGCACACAGGGCTTGTTTCCCGCTGCGGTATAAGCTGCAGACGGAGCGGGCCGGATAAAAGACAGGAGGGAAGATGAAAAAGGATATACTGATATGCGGAGTAGGGGGGCAGGGAACAGTCCTTGCATCAAGGATCATAGCAGCCTCCGCCATGGACGAAGGATATACGGTGCATTCTGCCGAGACCATAGGGATGGCTCAGAGGGGAGGCTCTGTCACAAGCCATGTGAGGATAGGAGAGGAGGCTTTTTCGCCGCTTATCCCGGCAGGCGGGGCGGATCTTATGATAGCCTTCGAGCCCTCGGAGGCGGTAAGGAATATAAAAAGCTTAAGCAGGGACGCTCTCGTGATAGTCAATTCCGTGCCGGTAAAGCCCTCTTCAGGAGGGGAAAGCGGATATGACGGAAAGGCGGAGACAGCATATTTGCAGTCAAAGTGCAGATGTATTATTGTAGATTCCGAAAGCATGTGCAGGCCATTCGGCTCCTCAAAATTCTTTAACGTGGCGGTGCTGGGGACTGCCGTGGGAGCAGGAGAGCTCGGCATAGGTGAGGATACGATAAGGGAAGAGATAAGAAGGAATGTTCCCGAAAGATTCCTTGAGAAGAATCTGGCGGCATTTGAGGCAGGCATCGCGAAAGGAAAGGAAAAAGGCAATGCGGATAAATGAAAAACAGCTGGAGCTTGTAGACAGACAGATAAAGAACATAATAAAGTCCGGAAATTACTTCGGTAAGCTGTATCAGGAAATGGGCATTACGGGAGCGGAAAGCCCGGAGGATTTTGAAAGGCTTCCCTTCGTGGATAAGGCAGAGCTTCGGAATGCCTATCCGCTGGGGATACAGGCTGCAGGGGATGAGGATATAGTACGTATACACTCCTCCTCGGGGACTACAGGGAAGCCCGTCATCATACCCTATACCGCAAAGGACGTGGATGACTGGGCTTTGATGTTCGCGCGCTGCTATGAGATGGCAGGCATCACGAAGAAGGACCGTATACAGATCACTCCCGGCTACGGTCTCTGGACTGCGGGGATAGGCTTTCAGGCAGGCTGTGAGAAGCTTGGCGCCATGGCGGTGCCAATGGGACCCGGCAATACGGAAAAGCAGCTGCAGATGATGCAGGATCTTAAGACGACGGTCATCTGCGCTACCTCAAGCTATGCGCTGTTCCTTGCCGAGGAGATAAATAAACGCTCCCTTAAGGACAATATCTGCCTTAAAAAGGGAGTGATAGGCTCAGAGCGGTGGAGCGAAAAGAAAAGAGAATATATCTCAAAGGAGCTTGGGATAGAGCTTTATGACATATACGGACTGACGGAGATCTACGGCCCCGGCATAGGGATAAACTGCAGCCACCAGACAGGCATGCATTACTGGGATGATTACATCTATATCGAGATAATAGATCCCGTGACCGGAAAAACCGTGGAGGACGGAGAGGAGGGTGAGATAGTCATCACAACCCTTGTCAAGGAGGGAGCGCCGCTCCTTCGCTTCAGGACTCATGATCTTTCAAGGATAATCCCGGGGGAATGCCCATGCGGCAGCCCGTATCCGAGGCTTGATACCATAAGGGGAAGAAGCGATGATATGTTTAAGGTGCACGGGGTCAATATGTTCCCGAGCCAGATCGAGGAGCTTTTGGGAGCTGTGGACGGTGTTTCCAGTGAATACAAGGTGGACATCGCCCATGATGATGAGAAAAACCGTGATATCATCATGCTGACCGCTGAGGCCGAGGGCCGTGTCAATTTCGAAAGGACAGGGGAAAAGATCAGGGGACTCTTTAAATCAAGGATGGGAGTCACTCCCAAGGTGGTGGTGGTTTCAGTCGGCACTCTTCCCAGATCTGAGAAGAAGACCAGGAGGGTCTTTGACCACAGGGATGAATAGGTTCAGGTGTACCGGCTATTAATGGTCATATGCAAGGACAGGACAAAGCTGCCGGAGGATTTCCCGGTGCTCATAAGGAAGGTCGTTCTAAGGGAGCAGGATAACGATCCCGAGCGTTTTCATTACCATGATTTCTGTGAGATCACCTATGTGCAGTCGGGCTTCGGCAGCTATTTCATAAACGGCAGCAGATACGAGGTGGAGCCCGGGGATATCATCATCTTCAATCAGGTGGAGCCTCACGGATGGGTGGTGACCGAAAGAGCCATGGAGGTACTGGTGCTGACCTTCGCGCCTGAGGTGGTGTCGGAGCCGGGTCTGTCCTCTGAGGATGAATATATGAAGCCCTTTTTGTATCTCGGGAGCCATTTCAAAAACCTCATTTCCTCGACAGATGAAAGGACGGCGGATATGCATGATATCATGGAGGATATCGCGGGGGAGGCGCGCCGCAGGGAAAGGGGCTATGAGGGGATGATAAGGGCGGACATCATAAGGCTTATGACACTTCTGATACGCCATTATGAGAAGGACGGGAAGGCTCCCGATATGAGCCTTAATGAAAAAAAGCGCTCCATGAAAAGGCTGGAGCAGGCTGTATATTATATCAATTCACATTTTACGGAGGCCGTGACCCTCGAAGAGGTAGCCTCTCTTGCCTATATGAGTCCAAATTACTTCAGCAGCTATTTCAAGAACGTGACCGGGAGGGGCTTTTCGGAGTATCTGACCATGCTCCGCCTGAACCGTGTGCAGGAGCTTTTCCTGACTACGGACAGGCCGGTGACAGCCATAGCCATGGAGTGCGGCTTCAGGAATATGTCAAACTTCTACAGGCTGTATAAAAAGCACATAGGCCCCCTGCCGGGAAGAAAGGGCGCGGACAGGGAGCGGATACAGGGGGAATGAGATGGAAATAAGGGAAAAGGAAAACAGGGTATGTCTTAAACAGGAGGGGGAGAGTCTTGAATTATCCTATGTCCGGGGAAACATCATACACTGCAGGTACGTGAAGGGAGATTACGGCAGCGAGGGCTCGTTTCTTACCGATGAGAGAGCGCGCAGGGTAAATGAAGATATCGGTATGGAGGTCTTTAAGTCGGAGGATCAGATAAGGATAGGCGGTGGAGAAGCAGGCGCCGTTGTCTTGAAGGACGGTCTCAGGATCAGATGGATAAAAGCCTCGGACGGCAGCACTCTTTTGCAGGAGGGCAAAAAGGAATTCATGGAGATACCCGTCATGAAATATACTACGGGAGACGAGGCTCCCGTTATCGACAGGGTTAAGACCGTGGACGGGGAGAGGAACTTCATAAAAAACCTTAAGGAGGTGGAGGATCATAAGGCTCTTCAGGGAAGGCTGCATTTTTGCTTTGCAGACGATGAGAGCATACACGGCCTGGGGCAGGCTGAAGAGGGGATCTATGATTACCGGCATCATGTGCAGTACCTATATCAGCACAATATGCGCATACCCATGCCAATGCTGGTATCCGACAGGGGATATGGCATCTTCTTTGACTGCTCCTGTCTTATGACCTTCTCCGATACGGAAAACGGCTCATATCTTTTCTTTGATGCGATACCGTATCTCGACTACTACTTCATAGCAGGGGAGAGCATGGATGAGATAGTGGCAGGCTTCAGGTATCTGACAGGGGATGCGGCGATGCTGCCCAAGTGGGCCTACGGCTATGTGCAGTCAAAGGAGCAGTACTATACCGCAAAGGAGCTGGTGGAGGTAGCGGGAAGATACAGAAAGCTCGGCATACCCATAGACTGCGTGGTGCAGGACTGGAATACCTGGGAGAAGGATAAGTGGGGGAATAAGATCCTCGATCCCGAAAGGTACGGTGACATGAAGGAGTGCTCCGATAAGCTTCATGAGATGAACGTCCATACCATGGTATCGGTCTGGCCCAATATGAACTCAGGTACCGAAAACCATGAGGAATTCCTGTCAAAGGGACAGCTCCTTAATGACCTTGCGACCTATGATGCCTTCGATGAGAAGGCGAGGGAGGTTTACTGGAGGCAGGTAAAGGAGGGGCTTTTTGATAAGGGCTTTGATTCCTTCTGGTGTGACTCCACAGAGCCCTTCTCAGGTCCCGACTGGGGCGGTGAGATAAAGCGGGAGCCCTGGAAGAGATATCAGACAGTAGGTGATGAGCATAAGAAATACCTTCCGCCGGAAAAGGCCAATGCCTATGCTCTAATGCATGCGAAGGGGATATTCGAGAATCAGAGGAAGGAAACAGAGAACAAAAGAGTGCTGAACCTTACCCGCTCAGGCTATGCGTCGGGACAGAGATATGCGGCCATGCTCTGGTCGGGAGACACCTGCGCTTCCTGGGAGACCTTAAGGGATCAGATAACAGAGGGGCTTAATATGGGGCTTTCGGGCTACCCGTACTGGACGCTTGATATCGGCGGCTTTTTCACCGTGGGGAAGGAATGGAGAAGGCGGGGCTGCGGCTGTAATAATGATCCGACACCCAAATGGTTCTGGCACGGGGCTTATGATGAGGGAGTGCAGGATAAGGGGTATTGCGAGCTTTATGTCAGATGGCTTCAGATGGGAGCCTTCCTGCCAATGTTCCGCTCCCACGGCACGGATACTCCGAGGGAGATCTGGAATTTCGGTAAGGAGGGAGAGCCTTTCTATGATGCCATAGCAAAGGCCATAAGGCTTAGATATAAGCTGATGCCCTACATCTATTCGCTGGCGGGGCAGGTAAGGCTTGAGGCGGGGACCATGATGAGAAGCCTGCTCTTTGATTTCCCGGAGGATAAGGTGGCAGCGGGACGGCATGATGAATTCATGTTCGGCAGAAGTCTTCTGGTATGCCCTGTGACAAGACCCATGTATTATGAGGCGGAAAGCAGGGAGCTTGACCGGGAAAAGATATGGGAGTGCTATCTTCCTGCGGGTGCTGTGTGGTACGATATATGGGACAATAAAAAATATGAGGGCGGACAGAGCGTCACCGTTAAGGCGCCCATTGACCGCATGCCGCTCTTCGCAAGGGGAGGCTCTGTAATACCCGTGAGACAGGGACTCACATATGCCATGGAGGATAATGATGAGCCGGTGGAGCTTCATATCTATACTGGAGCGGACGGGGAATTCCTTTATTATGATGATGCGGGTGATGACTACGCATATGAGCGGGGAGAATATGAGACCGTTCGTATCAGCTGGGATGATGCATCGTCTGAACTAAGTATAAGCGGCCGTGGCGCGGGTCTTAAGGCTGAAGACCGGACTGTGGGGGAAGAGCTGCCCGGGCGGCATTTCGAGGGAATGAAGGCTGTCCGCAGGCTTAAGCTTTATCTTAACGGCGAATTCAAACAGGAAGCTGACTATACAGGCAGTGACTTAAAGATCCTGCTCCTTTCATGAAGGACAGGACATACGGCAAAGAAGCACCGGGCGCTTTAAGCCCTCTGAAGCAGACAAGCATCAGGATCATACTGCTCAAGACCCTGCTGCTCATAACAGCTGTGACGCTGGGGCTTATCTCGCTGATCTTTTCCTTCATGCAGTACAGGACGCTAAAAAGCAATGCCACCCGCGACATGAGATCCTCCTGTGCCCAGGTGGCAGCGGGACTTGGGCGGACGGTGAAGGAGATGGATACCATCCTGCTTTATTCCATTGCGTCAGATGAGCTTAAGGATGAGTTCTCGGCCTATATGAAGGCTGAAAGCTCCTTTGAAAGGAACCGTGCGAGGCAGTCCCTTGCGGGGACAATGATATCACTGAAGGGCTTTGATTTCGCCATGAGGCAGCTTAATCTCTACGATATCAACGAGGGCGGCTATGGAGTGGGAAACTATAACGGCGACCTTCCCTTCAGCGCAAAGTATCAGAGCTGGCATGATAAGGCCGAAGCCCTTGCCGGGAGGAAATATATTTTTGCTCCGGCCCGTGATGAGCTTGCATCAAAAAGCGCTGGTGTACCGAAGGATACTTTTTATTTTTCTCTTTGCCGGATGTTCTACGAGGATTTCCACGCGCCTGCCGGCTTTATCGAAGTAAAGACCTATTATGAAGAGGTATTCGAGCCCCTAAAGCATGACATATCGGCTCTGGAGCCCGTGATAGCCGTCTATGACGGGGACGGAAGGCAGATATATCCGAAGGAAGCCATTTTCTCCTACTATGCATTCAAGGATAAGGGAGACGGCGAGATAGTGAATGCCTATACGGGGAAGAAGCAGTACCTCTGCTTTTCCGAGGACAGGGAGGACGGGCTGACGGTAGCCATGGCCGTGGATGATGCGGTATTCATGGAGCCTGTTTACAGATCCTTTATTCCCATAGTCCTTGCCGTGATCCTGATCTTTATCTTCTGTCTGGCTCTTTCGGCGGCTCTTGCAAGGCAGCTCAGCGATCCCATAAGCCGGATATATGCTTTCCTGCTGGATGCGAAGAAGCCGCAGTTTGCAAGGCTTGAAATGCCTGATTCGGGCGTATTGGAGATAGATGAGCTGAAAGACTCCATAAATAACAGCATCGGGCTGCAGGAGAGCGCGACACAGACCATGCTCACCTTAAAGGAGCAGGAGATGCAGGCACAGATGCTGGCGCTTCAGTCCCAGATGAATCCGCATTTTCTCTATAATTCGCTTTCGATGATAGGTGAGATGGCAGACAGCGGCATGACTGAAGAGGTATCCGGGATGTGCAGCGACATCACCTCCATATTGCGCTACATATCGTCAAACCGTGAAATGCGCATAAGGGTAGAGGAGGAGATGGAGCAGGTGGACAGGTATCTGGGCTGCATCAAAAGGCGCTTCGGAGCGGGGCTTGATTACTCCTATGATATCGCGGACGATATCCTTGACTGCATGGTGCCGAAGCTTTGCGTGCAGCTTCTCGTGGAAAATGCCGTAAAGGCTGTCATGACCCACAGGGAGCCCTGGGAGATAAGGGTTAAAGGAGGGCGTGACGGGGACGACTGGCATGTGACGGTATCCGACAACGGTCCGGGCTTTGATCCTGCAGTAGACAGGGAATTAAGGCATAATATGGATGAGATCCTTGCTTCGGGAGTGCTGCCGAGCCTCAAGATAGAGGGAATGGGGATACTCAATATCTTTATAAGGCTTTATCTTCTGGACGGCATCCCCTTTGTCTTTGATTTCGGGAATAATGAAGAGGGCGGAGCCTTCGTCACCATAGGAGGTCATGTGAAGGAGCGTGAGGATAAAAGCCGCACGGAGGGAAAATGATAAGGACAGACCATTATAATGTGCTCATAGCAGATGATGAATATATGCTCAGACAGTCCCTGAAAAGGCGCATCGGCGAGGCCGACCAAAGCTTCAGGACAGTGGCTGAATGCGGGGAGGGCAGATCGGCGCTTGAGGCGCTTGCTGACGGTAATATCCATGTGGTATTCACGGATATACGGATGCCTGAGATGGACGGTCTGGAGCTCGCAAAATGCATCCATGAGAAATACCCCGATATCCTGACCGTCATCCTTACGGGATACGCGGATTTTGAATATGCCAGGGAGGCCATAAGACAGGGGGTCTTTGATTATCTGCTGAAGCCCGTATCGGAGGAGAAGCTTGCGGCGATACTTGAAAAGCTGAGCCTTAAGCTTCAGGAAAGATATGAGCTTCCGGATGAGGAGGGGATATCTGGAAGGAGCGCAGGGGAGATAGTGAAGCGGACCGAGAGGTATATAAGGGAGCATTTCAGGGAGGAGATCGATCTTGGGAAGCTGGCGGAGGAATACGGATTTTCCTCTGCCTACCTCAGCAGGATCTTTACGAGGGACAGAGGTGAGTCGCCGGTCAGATTCCTGACCTCCATAAGGATAAAGGAGGCCAAAAGGCTGCTTGCCGATACTGATGAGCCCATAGCGAGGGTCGGAGAGCTTTCGGGCTACCCCGATCAGTTCTATTTCAGCAGGACCTTCCGCAAGGAGGTGGGAAAGAATCCCACCCAGTACAGGAAGGAGAGCGGCGAAGAGAAGTAAACGGTATGAGCGGCTTTTACAGAAGAGCTGTGCATATGCTTTTCGGCTGCCCCGCATTAGTGAACAGTTTGTGTCTTTGCTTGTCAGGGGGGAAGGATTTTTGATATCATTGAATGAGCGCAGCTTTCGGAATGTGAAATCAGGTGATTCAAGCAGGAATCCTGCGCCAATACTGCCTGTGAGGTGAGAGGGGAATGAGTAAAAAAAGAGGATATGAGCTGCTTTTATTGATCACATACATCGCCATGGCGGTGGTCTGTATATATCTGAATTTCTTCACCGTGCTGCAGGCGGGAGGCATTACCAATGTCCTGGTGAACATAGCGATGTTCATTATAGTGGGACTGATCCTGATCTTCAGTACAGGCGGGAGCCTGCGTCCTGCCGCCCGCATGACGGCTGATCTTATAAGGGTCACTGAAAAGATAGAGGACGATGCGAGGCATACCCACAAGTTTCTCTGGGAAAAGTACAATGAGGACAAGGAGGAGCTCTTCAAGGACAGGATACTGGCGAGACAGTACCAGGACTATCAGTATGAGCTGGAGCGCATAGTCCATACCGATAAGACCTACTATAAATGCGATATTGAGGATTATATCGGGCTTGATCTCGTGGATACCGTGATACACAGGGAGAGACTGAACCAGGTGGCCGGAGTCATGACGGGACTCGGTATCCTGGGCACCTTCATAGGGCTGTCGCTTGGCCTGCAGAGCTTCAATACAGGCACGACCGCGGAGATCACCCAAAGCATCGAGCCTCTGATGGAGGGCATCAAGGTTGCCTTCCATACATCGATCTACGGCATGGTCTTTTCTCTTGTATTCAACTACGTATACAAGAGGAGGCTGGATGATACCGAAAGGGCGGTAAGGGATTTCCTTTCGGCGTATAAGAAATATGTGATGCCGGATACGGCTACCGACGGGGTGAACCGTCTCATGGAGCTTCAGCAGCAGCAGACCGAGGCTATCACGAGCCTTTCGGATACAGTGGCGCACCAGCTCTCCAAGGGGCTGCAGGAGCTTCTGGAGCCTCAGTTTGACCGCTTCGACAGGACCATAGAGAATTTCGCCAATATGGCCACAAGAAGCCAGATGGAGCAGCTGAACCGTATAGTTGATATCTTCATATCCGAGATGAACCGCTCTCTCGGGGATTCCTTCGCAAAGCTCTCCCTCAAGGTGGATGATACCATTGCCCTGCAGGAGGCAAATGAAAGGCAGATGAAGGAGATATTCGAAAAGAACCTCAGTACGGCCGATAATGTAAATACGGTGGCAGAGCAGACCCAGCAGGTGGCAAATGCCCTGAGGCTTTATTCCGATAAGGTGCTCTCCATGGAGAGGGAGGTCAATGAGACCCTTGAGATCTTAAGAAAGGAAAACGAGAACAGCCAGGTGATCTTAAACGGCGCAGGGCACTATGTTTCCGATCTTGAGCATTACAGGAAGTCGCTGGATCTTTCTTCACAGGCTTATGACGAGAGGCTTCGCGCGCAGGAGGAGAGACTCAGGTCGCTTCAGAAGCTCATAGAGGCTATACCGGTGGAGGTCAATGAGACCTTCAATATCATCAATGAAAATCTGCAGGTAGTGGAGAACCATTTCAAGGAGACCATAGAGGATATCAATAATACTCTTGGACGGGTGCCCGAGGTGGTGGATTATTCCTACCGCGGCATAGAGCAGGGGCTTGACGAGGTGGCGAGGTCGCTTGATGAGCTGAAGAGCGTGATACAGAATACGGAATCCTATTACAGAAGAAGATAAATGAGACGAAGAAGGAAAACAGACGAGGAAACTACATACTGGCTGTCCTACTCGGACATGATGGCGGGGCTGCTTTTGGTTTTCGTGCTTATTATAGCCTTTACCATGCTCCATGCGCAGATGCAGTATGATGCTAAGCAGACCGAGCTCATAGGCAAGGAGAAGGAGCTTGTGGTACAGGCTGACGAGCTTGAAAAGGAGCG
>CACZNY010000254.1 GCA_902782655.1 uncultured Lachnospiraceae bacterium | reverse complement strand
CGTTTATGGTTCTATTTGAGAGATAAGGGATGATGTGATAGATTATTAGCATATGAAAAACAGATTACCCATAATATTTGCGATAATTTCGGCCTTTATCCTTTGCGGCCTCATAATTGCGGGGCTTATTTCTCCCGGAAGTAGGACGGACAGGGGCAGGAGGCTTTTCAGGCTGTCCGCTGTGGCTGAAAACGGTGAAACGGCGGAGGAGCCGGAAAAAGCCGCCGCCAGGCCTGTGAAGACTGATACGGTGCCTGAAGCGGAGAGCCGGACAGAGGGGTCTGCCGCGGCTGCGGAAGAGGAAGCGCCGGGACTGACGTCTGAAGAGGGGGAGATCCCCGTTGAAGAGGCGGTTTTGGATGAGAGGACACCCCTTGATAAGTATACAAACCTTCTGGAGATCAATCCCTTTGTTTCGGGCTGGCTCAGGATAGATGATTCCTCGATAGACGGTCCCGTGGTATATACTCCGAAGAGTCAGAATTATTTCCTTCACAGAGCCCCTGACGGGAGCGATGATGAGAAGGGAACCTTTTTCATCGCGGTCAACTGGCAGGAGGGATATCATCAGACTCTTATCTACGGTCATAACATGAGGGACGGGAGCAGCTTCGGCTCTCTTGAAAAGTATGCGAAAGAAAAATACTGGCAGAGCCATCCCGTGATACACTTCGATACACTTTATGAGGAAAGGGAATATCAGGTCTTTGCCGCCTTTTATTCACAGATAGAAGAGGAAGAGCTGGAGACCGAAGAGGATCGGGCGGAGGCGGATAAGGCCATAGAGGAAGAGAGCATAGCAAAAAAAGAGGAAGAGGGAGAGAGCGTTGAGAGCGCAGAGCTCACCCTTAAGGATATGGATCTTTATGAGGACTTCGGGGACGTGGATATCTACCGCGCAGAAAAGGATGAGGATAACGGACGCTTCAGGTATTATTACTATACCGATCTGTCCGATAAAGCGGACTTTGATTATTTTGTACAGAACGTTAAGGAGAGGGAGCTTTATGATACGGGAGTCGAGCCGGAATGGGGGGATGAGCTCATAACCCTTTCCACCTGCAGCTATCATGTAAAGAACGGAAGGTTCATAGTGGCAGGTGTAAGGAAGGCTTCTTCCGGAGAATGAAGGTCTGAAGGTAAATAAAATGATGGTCGATGTGATACTTGATACCCTTATAGATGCGGCAAAGCTTTTGCCCTTTCTTTTTGTCACCTATCTGCTGATGGAATATGCGGAGCATAAGACGGGGGACAGATTTACGGAGGCGCTGCACAGGGGAGGCAATGCGGGTCCATTATTCGGAGGCATCCTGGGTGTGGTGCCCCAGTGCGGATTCTCTGCCGCGGCCTCCAATCTTTATGCAGGACGGGTCATTACTCTGGGAACGCTTTTTGCCGTATATCTTTCCACCTCCGATGAGATGCTTCCCATACTGATCTCCGAGAGATCCGAGATCACGCTGATCCTTAAGATACTTGCGCTGAAGGCAGTGATCGGCATCGCGGCAGGCTTTGGGACGGATATTATCCTGAGGCTCAGGGGGAAGAAGGAGCAGGACTGGGATATCGAAAGCCTTTGCGAGAGGGAGCACTGCAGCTGCGAGGAGGAAGAGGGGATATTGAAGCCGGCTCTGGTCCATACCCTGCATGTCTTTTTCTTTGTGGTGGGGATAAGCTTTGTATTGAATATAATAGTCCATTTTGCAGGACTCGAAGCCGTAAGGGGGAGCTTACTGGGCACTCCTGTAGCCGGAGAGCTTATAGCGGCGCTTATCGGTCTGATACCAAACTGCGGAGCCTCGGTAGCCATTACACACCTCTACCTTGAGGGCGTGATCTCGCTCGGAGCCATGATGGCCGGGCTGCTTACGGGAGCGGGAGTCGGTCTGCTGGTGCTTTTCAGGGTTAATGACCATCTGAAGGAAAACCTTATGATAGCAGGCACCCTTTATCTTTTCGGTGCGGTTTTCGGGATCATCATTGAGCTTACGGGGCTTGTATTATGATCTATCTGAATAATGCCGCTACGTCCTGGCCAAAGCCTGATATCGTGAAAAAGACATATGCTGAAGCTCTTGAGGCTCTGCCCTCCGGACAGTTCAGGAGCGCGCTTTCTGCGGATGATGCTGATGTATTCTCACTTTGCAGGAAGAGGCTCGGAAGCCTTTTGGGTATTTCAGGGACGGACAGGATATTCTTTGCATCAGGCTCCACGGAGGGGCTTAATGCGATCCTTGGAGGGCTTGGGATAAGCGCGGACAGGATAGTGGCCACGGTGACGGAGCATAACAGTGTGCTGCGGCCTCTCTATAATCTGCCTTCTATAAAGGGAGAGCCTGTGCTGCTTCCCTGTGATGAAAAAGGACTTGTGCCGCCTGAGCTTTT
>CACZNY010000253.1 GCA_902782655.1 uncultured Lachnospiraceae bacterium | reverse complement strand
GTCACATCGGGATCCTCCTTTGCAAGAGGATCATAGGGCATCCCGCTGTCGATAAAACGGATGGACGCCGCAAGAGGATCCTCCGATATCAGGACTCCTATCCTCGCATTCCCCGTGCCGGGCTGATAGGCGTAGCTTGCGATATTGACGAATATCTCCTCCACAGCGATATCGATCTGGGTCTGTGTCCTCATGGGACATCCTGCATTCTCAAGCCTCTCATCCACGAATGCAAGCACCTCGTCAAGATTCTCAACCTTTGCTTCAATCTCTAACTCATCCATTTTTCAGATACCTTTCCCTTATGAACTTAAATGTTCTTTCCTCACCGAATACGGCTATCATCTTCAAAAAAGCGTGAAGCTCCTTTTTGGTCTCCTTATTCATGAAGATCTTTTCCATGGATCTTTCATAATACTTAAGAGGCATGTCATCCTCATAATGTCCTTTATTATACACCTTGGAAGCCGCAACCCTGTCACATATCATCTCTACGAGATACTTCCTCGGCATCTTCACCGGCACCAGCCCCCCTGCCTCCGACTCCGCAAGCGCCGTCTCGGAGCAGTAGTCGACCCAGTACTCGTAGTGATGGCGGTTTCTGCCCTTGTGGTGAAGCCAGGCTTCGGAATACCCCTTATCCTCCCGCTCCGCGTTATTCGGACTTCTGAAGCCCTGATAATACCTGGCTCCGTTTAAGAACTCCGTAAGCGAATATTTAGACAGATCGTGGGTCAGTCCCTGTATATACAGCCCGCATTTAAAGCAATACTTCATCACCTCGATGCGATGCTCGGTTATTGTCATAAAATGCTTTATAAGCTCCATAGCCCGTCCCTTATCAATGCCAGCGTCAGAAGATGCACCGGATAGAACAGATAAAATGCTGTCTGCATAACCCTTCCGGCCGCACCGCCCGGTCCGCCCTTCCTGCCATTATAAAAATGCATGGGCAGGAATGCAAGTGCCCCGACATACTCTATTCCATTCGTGAATGGCGGCATCATTAAAAACAGGCCTGATGCGACCTTAAATATCTCCTCATCATGAAAGAGATACATGCAGGCTATGAGCGAAACACCCACCCACCTGTAGTCCGAATGTATGAGCTGCGCAGTCACGGCAAAGGGTGCAGCCGCCGCAAGCCTCAGTGCAAGCCTTGCATATCTGTTCTCATTTCTTATGAGGCTCATCACAAAAACCGCTGCAAGCCCCAGGAGAAGAGTCCAGAAGGTATTCTGCTTTTTTACATAAAACAGGCTTTCATAAAATGCAAGGTCAAAGGGCACCTCCGATATGATGCCGCACATAAAAAGCCTCAGCATATACCGTCTAAGATTCCCCGTATGAAGGAAGCCCTCTACTATAAGAAAAGCATATATCGGAAATGCAAGCCTTCCTATATACCTTAAGCCTATGTACTCCGGGAAGAGAACGTGTCCCATATGATCTATGAGCATGCTGATGACCGCAATAAGCTTCAGCAGGAAAACCGTCATCTGGCTCTTAATACCACTATGCTCCTTGCGTAGACCGCAAGCTCGTTCGCTGCGGGATTATATATCCCCGACTCCCTGTCATTCCCTGAGGACAGGCATATCTCCCACTTTTTCCCCTTTGCGGGCTTCGGCGGGTGAAACCTGTGTCCTGTCCAATGCATATTATACGCCACATAAAAATCATCGTCACAGGCTTTATCCGAGATCTTCTCATATGCCCCTGTATACATCACGGCAAAATGCCTGTTATAATTCACGAAGCTCTGATTCCATGCCTGCTCACCATGGAAGGACACGTCGGGCGAGCCGCAGGAGATGTAATCATACATCTTCTTTGAGTACCTTGAATGAAAGACCGGATGCTCCCGTCTTAAGGCTATGAGATCCTTCGTAAATTCAAAAAGCTCCTTATTCTTCTCAAGATCCTCCCAGTCAATATAGGATATCTTATTATCCTGGCACCAGGCATTGTTATTGCCCCTCTGGGAATTGCCGAACTCGTCTCCCGACCTCAGCATGGGCACTCCCTGAGACAGCAAAAGCAGAATCATGGCATTCTTCATCTGCTTAAGCCTAAGGGAATTTACCGCCTTCTTCCGGCTCGTCCCCTCATCGCCGCAGTTCCAGGAATAATTATAATCGGAGCCGTCCTTACCGTTCTCTCCGTTCTTTTCATTATGCTTCCTCTCGTAGCTTACCAGATCCTTCAGCGTAAAGCCGTAATAGCTCGTGATATGGTTTATGACGGCAGTCCTGTCCGGATTGGAAAGTATATGCTTTGATACAAGGTTCAGCATATCCTCGTCACCCTTCAGATACTTCCTCATATCATACATGAAGGGGTCATTGATGACACCTGCATTCCTGTAATGAGGCGCTTTCCTTCCATACACCACGTCAGCGTCAAACTCGGTAAAAAGCAGCTTGACATCTGACAGATAAGGATCTTTTGTTATCTGGGCGACCGGAAGATTCGCGCCCATGACCTCAAAGCCGTCCACACCGTAGGTCATGATCCAGTATCTCAAAACTTCTATCATGAAGCAGGGATCATCATCCGGCATGAAGTAAAACTGCATGAGAAGCTCCATTTTATTGCCGTGAAGCTCATCCACGAGGGCTGCAAACTCCTCGACGGGATCAGCTGAAGCGTAGGCCGGCTTTGGCACGAAATAATTGCCGGGCACATATCCCCAGAGATTAAGCCTCATACCCTGGCCCTGCTCCGTCACCTCATTAAAATCATAGGCCGGCTGCAGGAGCAGGGAGGTCGCTCCCAGCTTTTTCAGATAAGGTATCTTCTCCCTCAAAGCATCAAAGGTTCCCGGATTCTTCACCTTCGAAGAGCCGTCTTTTGTATAGGCTCTGACATTCAGGAGATAAAGGATCGTATCCTCCCATTCGATATACTGCCTTTTATGCCTGAAAACAGGTGAAGGGGTATCAAAGGCACCCAGCCCGTCCCTTTTGCCGAATTTCTCATTGCCTTTTATGGATTTTACGTACGGATCGATATATTCGTTTCTGCCGGACTTCAGCCTGTACAGACAGCTGTCAGGATCGAGTCCTTCCACGGTCATGGAAAAGACCGAACCGATCCGGTATTCTTTTGGATATTGTATGGAACAGAGCCTTTTCCTGTCATCTACGGAATAAAGCTCCAAGGCCAGAGGTTTGTCCTTATCCGATGCCACGGATACGGATACCGCGTTTTCTTTTTTTTCGGGACCGAGCCTTGCAAAGCTCCCCCTGCCTGTCTCGAATTTTTTCATGCCTATAATAATAACACTTCTTCTCAAAAAACGATAGTTTTTTCTGTCTGCTAACCTCTTCTGAAAAGAAGGCCGAAGGTTCCGGGGCCGGTCGTCGTGGATATGGATGCGGAGGCCTTCTGGAAGTATACCTTCTCGAATTCCACCCTTTTTTCCACCTCCGCCCTTATCCTCTCAAGGTCCTTCCTTGAAAGACCCACATGGGTGATGAAAAGCATGCTGCGGTCAATATTCTGGGGATGCTTCAGTGCATAGGATATATACCTGTCCCAGGCATGCTCCCTGGATCCGAAAAATACTCTGGTTATCCCTATCCTGCCCTTCCTGAAGCTTAAGACGGATCTTATCATGAATGCGTTGGTAAGCCCCGCTAATGAACGGCTTATCTTGCCTGTCCTCGCCAGATAATCCATGCTGTCCACTATAAAGCTTGTGACGACCTGCTCCTTCATCTCCCGAAGCCCTGATAATATCTGCTCTCTGCTCCATCCCTCGGCCGCCCACCGGCCTGCGGCAAGAGCAAGCAGTCCCTGTCCCGTGGAAATCTGGCCTGTATCCACTACCCACACATTATCAAAGGTTTTTGAAGCCTCTACCGCAGCCCTGTAGCTGTTTGCCTGTACTCTCGAGGATACGGATATGTGAATGATATTATTAGCGTACTGAAGCTGCTCGGCAAAAAAGGATTCATACTCCTCCACCTTAAGCTCCCTCATGTGCACCTCCTTATCATCCTCCACCATATACGAAAGGATGCCGTCCGGATCCACATCCACTGTATCCCTGAAGCACCCCTCCTCCGTTTCTATGGTAACGGGAAGGAGGACGATATTGTACTCCTTTATAAAGCTCAGTGGTATGTCCGCTACGCTTGAGGTCGTGATGATCACGGGCTTCCTCTGCCTTTTGCTTGATATCCATAAGGTAGCGTCCTCCGGCGCCTCGTTTCTTACGGATTCCATCGTGATAAGCTCCCTCGGAAGCAGCCTGTGAAGCTCGTTTTCGATGACACTGCCGCTCACGGGTTTTACTATATAGCTGTCGAAGCCCTCCTTCTCGAATAAGGCCCTGTTCTCGCCACCCGCATTGGCAGTAAGGGCTACAAACGCCGCATGTCTGCTGAGTCCGCCCGTCTGGCTGCGTATCCTGTGCATGCATTCTATGCCGTCCATCTCAGGCATCAGATGATCCATGAAGATCACATGATATGAGTTCTCAAGAGTCATCTCAAGCGCCTTCTCTCCGCTTATGGCCGTATCTGTATTAACCTTTGTAGCCCTTAAAAGCTTTGTTACCACCATAAGGTTTGCACGGGTATCATCCACTACGAGCACCCTGGCCTCCGGTGCCTCGAAGCTTTGATGATAGGTTCCTATCCTGACCATATCCCTTTTTTCCCTGGGATCTATGCTCCCTATGGGCTCGGGATCGATTATCTTCTGCGGTATCTCTATTATGAAGGTGGAGCCCTTGGTATAAACGCTGTTGACGGTTATCCTTCCCCCCATAAGCTCCACGAACTGCTTCACTATGGCAAGCCCGAGACCTGTCCCCTCTATATTTTTATTCCTGTCCTCATCCATCCGCTCAAACGCATCGAAGAGACCGTCAATATTCTCCTTCTTTATGCCTATGCCGGAGTCGCTGACGGAAAAGATCATGGTAATACTGTCTTCCTTAAGGGATCCGCATTGCACGGACAGCGTGACAAAGCCCTGCTCCGTATATTTTATGGCATTATTCAGCACGTTTATAAGGATCTGCCTTATGCGCACCTGATCTCCGAGAAGGACCGAGGGCACATCGGGAGCGACATTCACGTTAAAATCCAGCTCCTTCTCACGGGCCTGCACCTGCAGCATGGAGACCACATCGGGTATGAGCTCCTTCGGCCTGTATTCCTCCTCACTCAGCTGCATCTTTCCGGACTGCAGCTTTGACATATCCAGGATATCGTTCACCAGATGCAAAAGCATGCCGCTGGCAGCCTGGATATTTAAGGCATCCTCCGCTATCTCCTCCGACACATTCTCCCGTAAGATCATCTCATTAAGCCCGATGATCGTATTTATGGGAGTCCTGATCTCGTGGCTCATGCTTGAAAAGAAGCTGTTCTGAGCCTTATTAAGCTTCTCGATCTCATCCTTCTGGGCGTTTGTGATCTCGTTTTCCTTACGGTAGACATAG
>CACZNY010000252.1 GCA_902782655.1 uncultured Lachnospiraceae bacterium | reverse complement strand
TGATCCGATAATACGAAAGATGGCGAAGGACGCTGTAGATAAAGAAGACATCACTGCATATACGGTGAAATCATCAACAGGAACCCGGCCCAGGATTTATTTCAGGAACGTGAAGAAGCAGGTCTTCGACAGTGTTGATATCGATGTATATGCAGAACTCCCGATCGCTGAAGCATACATTAAGGAAAAGGGCTGGGAAAAGTATTTTGACAGCTTTGATCCGGTAGCGTTCCATATCGGTTCCTTCGAGGGGATCATGGATTATGAATATGAAAGCTGGGATGAGTATTACAAATGGCTTCAGGGTGATTCATGTGTATGGGATGTTCCCGTGACTGAAAAGAAATGGCATGTTCTTCGGGATGCGGAAGGCACTTTACATGTGGCTGATCTGAAGAAAGATGAATTCGGTTCTGCCGTGGTATGCGCGAAAGGGGCGTCACTGGATGAGAATGGTTCAAAAGGGACTTCACAGGAAATGAAACTCTTCTTCGAGGAAGGAAAGCTCATTTCCATAAATGTACGGTCTTCGAAAGGAGCGTATTACACCGTAACGCCTTCTGCCATGAAAGGAAGCATGGAGATCACCCTTTGCAGAGAAGTGGATCTGAACGGAGTAGGTACGGAGTATGTTCCGATCAGTAAGCCCTTTATCCTGAATGCAGAGAATGCGTCAAAGATTACAACGGACTATGTGGATCTTGATGAGATTCCGGATATCCGGGACATTGACGGGGACGGGGATAAGGCCACTTACAAGGTGGTTGTCAGAGACATCTACGGTACGGACGTGAATATCCAGGATAAGGTGAATGCTTCGGCCGGGATCATGTACACCGGCTATCATGACTGGGCAAAGGATACCAAAGGCTGGAAGTATGTGCGTAAGGATGGGACATGCCTTAAGAATTCCTGGAAAAAAGTGAGGGGTAGCTGGTACTACCTGGGAAAAGACGGATATATGGAAAAGAATGCCTATCGCGGAGGCTGGTATGTCGGTCAAAGCGGGGCCTGGGACGGTAAGGCAAAGGCTATTGGCTGGAAGCTGGACAGTAACGGGTGGAGATATGAATTGAGTGAAGGCATGTATCTTCATAACGGCTGGATCATGATCGACGGAAAGTGGTACTACTTCAAGACCGACGGCTATGCAGCACAGAACGAATTTGTTCAGGGCTGGTGGCTTGGAAAGAATTGCGCATGGAATGATCCGGTACGTTACGGCTGGCATAAATCCGGAAGCAGGTGGTGGTACGGCGTAAAGGATGGATGGTATGCAAAGAGCACAACCTACACCATCGACGGTAAATCCTGCAAGTTTGATAAGAATGGATTCAGTTTTTTATAAATTTGTGCAAGGATTTTGCAATAGTCCAGGTGATATTATGTGATCAGTTCAAAGGAAACACCCCGAAAGAAAGAAGGAGGAGATCAGAATGAGTGATAGTACAATGGCAACAATCGTAGGCGTCGTAACAGTCGTTTCGCCCGTGATCGGGCTGATCGGCGGCGGTATCTTAACCCTGCTGAATCATTAATAAACATCGGAAGGTTTGGAATCGTCGAGGGGAGAATGAGATTAAGATGATCGGATTTATCGTCTTAGGAGCAGTGTTTACCGGATCAATAGGGTTTGCAGTTTACTATAACATGGATGAGTAATTGAATTATCATTACAGTTCATCATTGACAGGGATTTAAGAAAAAAACTGAATAAGCACTGAGCAAAAAAGGACATGCTGCCGCTACTCCGGTTCATGTCCTTTTTTCGCTTTTTTCATCGAATGATACTGTTTTACAAATGAGAAAAATAGTATAATAAACGAGCAGAATAATCCGCCCGGCTATAGTCAGGAGAGATTCGGACAGGGTGCATGGAAAATGAGAAAGATAGATGAAAACGATTATAAGGAATACAGTTCATGGGCGAGGGAAAATACCGCTAACAGCGTTTATCCCTGTTCCATAACCGAAGGGTTCCAGTCGGGAGAGGTTTATGTGAATAACGGTCCTGATGTGGAAGCGGTGTTCTTTTGGCATTATTGCGGGTTTGGATACATTTCAGGACATGCGTCGGATGCTTTTTTGCAGGATGTCTGTTCTGAAATGATTTCAAACCGGAATGGAAGACGTCTGGTGCTGATCACAGCAGATGACTATGTAACAGCATTCTTCCGTAACAGAGATGTATTGATCGATTCCAGAGCAGAATACGCTTATCCTTGCCCTGACAGAGTTGATGTCATAGATGAAAGTGGGTATCGGATAGAGCGGATCACCCGTGAAAATATATCAAAGATTGAGGGAAGGATCATCCCGTCCTTTTCGTGGGAATCTTCAGAGCGGTTTCTGAAAGAAGGCTTCGGATATATCGCGCTTGATCAGAATAGGGTATGTGCTGTGGCTTTTTCGGCGGCAGTCAGTTCTGCGGAGATCGATATAGGCGTTGAAACGCATGAAGATTACAGAAGGAAGGGGCTTGCGGCGATTTTAACAGGCAGAATGTGCGAGCATATCGCTGCAATTGGGAAAAAGCCGGTGTGGGCTTGCTCAACTATGAATAAAGGCTCCATGAGCACTGCCCTGAAATGTGGGTTTGTTCAGAACAGGATAAATACGGTTATCAGAAAAAGAGACATTTGTCATGGAGGATGCGGCAATTGTTGAATGATCAGACGAAACGAAAGAAGCGATGTTTAGGGATCCTGCTGATCCTGCTGATCTGCGCTTTCGCAGGCTGCGGGAAGAATAAGGACGAGGGAAGCACATCTGCAGGTCAGCAGGGAGAGGAGACGCCGGAATATACGGAATTCTCCGATCTGAACGGGAAGACCGTATCCATGTTGACGGGAGCCCCCCTCGAGGAACTGGTGAAAAGCAAGGTACCCGATGTGGCGAAGTTTACCACATATAACAACAATCCGGATATGATCCTGGCACTGAAATCCCGGAAGACGGATGCGGTGCTTTCGAACACTGCCGTGGGAACCCTGGCGGTGAACCGGAACAAGGGGATCATCCTGTTCCCGCAGAACCTGCAGGACGGTGCCTTTGGGTTTGCCTTTGCCAAGGGGAGCCCCCTCAGGGATGAATGGCAGGCTGCTTATGACAGGATCCCGGAAGAAACGAAGGAGGAACTCTGGAAGAAATGGACCGGTTCGGATGAAGCTGCCAAGACCCTTCCGGAGCAGGACTGGCCGGGGACGAACGGAACCGTGCGGGTTGCTGCCTGCGATACCCTGGAGCCCTTGAGCTACGTCGGAGAAGGCGGTGAGCTGAAAGGCTTTGATGTGGAAATGATCCTGCTCCTGGCGAAGGAACTGGATGTTCGGGTGGAATTCACGGGAATGGAATTTGCCGCGGTCCTTTCCTCCGTACAGGCGGATAAGGCGGACATCGGCATCGGATCCATTATAGCGACCGACGAGAGGAGAGAGTCGGTAGACTTTGTGGATTACTATCCCACCGCATTTGTCCTCCTGGTACGTACCACAGCGGCAGAGGCGGAGGAAGCATCCTCCGGCGGCTTCTGGTCCTCCATCGGCGAAAGCTTCGAGAAGACCTTCATCCGTGATGACCGCTGGAAGCTGTTCCTGGAAGGAATCGGAACCACGCTGCTCATCACGATACTGTCCATCCTTTTCGGTACGGCACTGGGCTTTGTTGTGTTTATGCTTTGC
>CACZNY010000251.1 GCA_902782655.1 uncultured Lachnospiraceae bacterium | reverse complement strand
CTGCTCCCAAGTGCTCAATGTATACCATAAACATGGGCAGGCGCATAGTTTTGTTATTCCACCTCAGCAGGCGCTCACAACCAGCCAAAGGGCTGTTTTTGATATACCATATACATTAAATGATTGTCACCAAACCCTGTATTTTACAGGGATTGATGACCTTTCTGATCTTTGCTCTTCGCCACTAAATCGCCAGTTCGAATTTTTCCATCTCTTTTATAACGATTGCAGTAGCCACGATAGGTTGTCTCCCTGATGGAAGGCTTTTTGATATTGTCTATCCAGTAGCTCTCCCACTCATCAACCGTCATTGCGCTGACAGGAGCTTGTTCGTTATTCTTATCCAGGTATCTCTGCTCCTCAAGCCAGATCCTTGCAGAGCCAAGCTTTTCAAATGCCTTCTCCGGTCTCTTGCCGTTCCTGCAGGAATACCTCGCTATGTATTTGCCGTCTATGCGCTGTCTTAGTCCTTTTCCCAGCTCCTTTCCTCTTAGATCTTTTCCCATATTTTAAGACTCCTTTCTTTTGTAAAAGAGCCTTGATGCTCCAACAATTCTATCACATCAGGCTGTACTCTCAAATAGCTTTCTGACCCATAAGATACTTCTCAAATTCCTTCCTTTTGATCAATCTTTTTGTCCCGTTATATAGTACAAAGGAACAGAATGGCTTACCCGTCAGTTCTCTTATTTTATTCCTGCCGATCCCGCTGTATTCTGCCGCCTCTTCTACCGTAAGCGTCACCTTTTCCCATATGGGAACAACTTTTGTTTTTTCTTCTTTCACTTTCACATCCTCCCCGATATTCGTACCGCCTAAGATAGCCCGATAGTGCCTTATCTTCTGTTTGCCGCCTCGGCTGTGGCTCTCATTTGGCTTATCGCAGACGGATGTGCCGGCTTTCAAATGCAATCCCTGTTTACATTTTATAAGTCGGTTTCTATGCTGTTTTAATGACTCTGCATCACGTTAACTATCGTTTAGGTCAGGTCATGACATTTCTAAGACACACCATGGTATGCCCTGGCTCATTTCCTGTCCTGTCGTTACGATAGTTATCGTTCATACCTGTCGCGGATCGGATTGCTTTTCTCATGTTTACGCCCTGCGTTGATCCGGTCTGCTTTGGCTTCAAGTTCGGCCAGTCTGTCACTGAAGCTTTTCCCATTAACGGTCTGCGGCTGCAATGTCTTTTTCTGCGCCGCATCCTCTATCCGTCTGGGTTTCTTCAGGATCAGCCCATCCGTTTCGTTGGGATCACGTCTGGCATAGTATTCCATTGCCTTCCTTATGATCCCGAGGCACTTTACTTCCTCTTCAAGCCCCGCCCTGCCGGAGGATGACAGTTTTTCTCCGATCTGCTTTTCAAGCTTTACCATCCGTTTACGGTTCAGGGCTTTCTCTTCACTGAAGCCTTCGGTAACGCCCGCTTTTTCAAGCTCACGCTTTGCCCTGTGGAAAAGCTTCAGCTCCCTGCCGTGCTCTTCCTTATAAGCCTCTTTCCTTGACTTGAAGAAGATCCTTTTCGACTCCTCGTACACAGGCAGATACTTGAGATAATCCCTGAAATACCCGTCATATTTTTTAAGCAGGACATACCTTAAATCATACAATCGCCTTTACGCACGCATACGCCGCAATACCGTCCCTGCGGACACACCGCTTGCGGATCAGCTGAAAGACCTCAGGGAAGAATACTATAGGATATACGATTCCGCCGATCCCAAAGACCGGGCGGAGGTATTAGATGAATACAGGAATAAAAACAAAGAACTGCTGCAATAAATAAGCTCATATCCCAAGATCCCGGAGCCGAAAAATACAAGGCTATCCTATAACGCAGCCACGCCTTGAGGGCACCTGCATAATGCGATACAATTGTCTGTGCGATGGGTAATCCGGCTATCTTACTATATCCCTTAGTCCCATCGCCACGCGATAAGAATCGCATTACGCAGGTGCGGTCAAGGCTGGCGGACGGGCTACTATCCCAACACATAAATCCGGGGCGTTGCGGGGCTCACAGAAGCAGACTGGCAAAACATACTATCCCGCCCCGCAGAGGGGGCAGCGGAAAACAAAAAGCCTCGACAGCCTACCCTCTGCTACCACCTGACGCGGCTTTTTGGTTGGAGCGCGGGGGAGACTTCCCCCGTCACATCCTCTTTATGATATTTTCTCCCGTAATTTTCCGGCTAATCTGATCCTCTCCTTCTCAAAGCTATATTATGACTGGTTATTGCATTCTTATCTCTGATTAGTCAGAAAATTCCGGACAGAACGCATGAAACAATCATCGCCATTTCTGCTTTTCTTTCGTATAATTATACAGAGCGATAAAGCCGGGCTCATGTGCCAAGAAAAAATATCCAAAAGG
>CACZNY010000250.1 GCA_902782655.1 uncultured Lachnospiraceae bacterium | reverse complement strand
GTGTGAAGCCTGCAGTTGTTCAGACAGCGGAAAATGAATTTGCGGACATGCTGCCATTCAGCGAGGATAATCCCGAGGTGTATGACAATATGTTTCGTGAGATAGTTGAGAATGAGCTGATAAAGGGAAGAGTATCGGCTGTCTATCTGACAGGTACGGCATTTAAGGGAAGATGGGCGGAAAAGACATTCAGATATCTCTGTTCACGTACAAGGGTATTTGCCGGTCAGAATCTGTATACCAAGGGTGCATGCTATGCTGCGGCAGATCTGGCAGGCTGGACAAGGCTTGGCAGCAGATATATATTTATGGATGAGACAAGGATCCATGCGAATATCTCGCTCAGAGCCGAGAGTGACGGCAAAGAGGCAGAAATCGATCTCGTTTCGGCGGGAGTAAGCTGGTATGATGTAGATGCATCATTTGAGTGTATGCTCGGTGCGGACAGAAAGATAGATCTGCTTATCAAAAGCTGTGATGACGGTGAGGAGCGCAATGCAGTCATAAGATGCGACTGGATACCTGAAAGACCTGAGAGAACCACACGGATCTATCTTCATCTGAGCTGCCCTAACGCATCAGAGCTGGCAGTAAGAGTCACAGATCTTGGATTTGGCGAGATCTTTCAGTCTGCGGGACTAAGTAAAGAAGAGATTATAGAGATAGGATAAGAGGCAAAATGGTTTATTTATGCATAGGACGCCGCTCGGCTGCGCCGTACTATATTGAGGGCTCGGGTATAGGTATATATTCCTTCGAAGAGCTTGCATACTACATTAGAGAAAATCTCATGATGCTTGATACTACTATCATGGATGACAAGCTGTGTAAATATATGGATACTGAGTTGGGATTGTCAAGTCTTGCGGACAAGCTGTCTCATATCATAAACAGCGGTGGAAGTCTTACGGATTTTGTGGAGGCATTTTTCTTTTATACACATTATGCAAGCCAGGCGGAAATTGAGAATATGAAGCGTCAGCTTGCATCAAGAGGAAGTTTGAGCAAATCTGAGAAGTACAGGCTTAAGGGTGACTTTTTGATAAAAGGAGGGAAATATGCGGCTGCAATAGGTGAGTATAATATGGCGTATGCAAGTGTAGATGAGGAGCAAAAGCCGAAAGAAGCCGCAAGGATACTGCATAATAAAGGTGTCGCTTATGCGAGAATGTTTTATTATGCTGACGCGAAAGAATGCTTTAAGAAGGCTTATGAGCTGAATCCTACCTCACAAAGCTCAAAGGAGCAGTACGAAGAGGCTGCACGTATCATGGATGGTGATATTGAACCGGCGGCAGAAAATACTGATAATGCAGTGTTCAGAAAATATATAAAATATGCAAAGCGACGTGAAGACGACAGTCCTTCTGCCAAAAAGGAGGCTCTTGACGACCTGATAGATGAGCTTGAAAATTCATACAGGAAATCTTTTTCTTCTTTCTGATACTTTCTAAAGAAGTATAATGGGGGATATACTTATGGGATTATTAAAATGGTTAAAGGGGAAACTGTTAAAGGCGGCTGTAAATGACTATGAATCGGAATATATCGACGATGAAATACGCGATCTGGATCAGCCACTAAAAAGGTCATCATTAAATATCCGCGACGATGCCCAGAGAATGCAGTATATCAAAAACTGCTGTGAGCAGATGCAGGAGGCAGGAGACGAGATAGACAAGGCATCTATGGAGTACCGCCTTGTGACAGATTATCTCAAAGATATCGAGATAATCGAGTCACTTCCGACAGAGATCAGATCTAAGATAAATAAAATCGCCGACAGGATCGTAAAGATCGAAAGAGACAGTGTGGCAAACCGTGAAAATATTGGAAAGATTCCTGAAGAAGAGTATCAGATATTGCTGCGAGCAGAGGCAGATGTCAGGGAAGATATAGAAAAAATTGAGCAAAATGAAAATTATAAGGAACTTGTCAGATCTGACCTGCAGAAGCTGGAAAGTGAAAAGGCGATCAATATTTATCACAGGAACGAGCTTAGATCGTCAATGAGAAATCTTAAGCATCTTTTTCTTATTACGCTCACTGCGTCCATAGCGGCGGTGGTGATACTTATGATACTTTATTTTGCGGCGTCACTTGATGTGACGGTTGGCTTTATTTTGCTTGCGGCTATGGTCGCGATCACATTTACCGTCGAATATTCAAACTATTCTAAGGCGCAGATGAAGCTGAAGCGTGTGGAGTCATATATAAATCTGGTCATAAGCAGTCAGAATACGGTAAAGATACGTTATGTCAATATTTCAAATCTGCTTGAATATGAGTACCGCAAGTACAAGGTGGCTTCGGCTGTGGAGCTGAAAGAAAATTTTGAAGCATTTTTGGAAGAAAAGAGGGCAAGAGATTTTTTACAGCGGGCAAACTCGGAATCTGCTTATGAAAAGCAGAAACTCATAAAAATGATGCAGGATATTCATCTGCGTGACTGCACTATCTGGACGAAGCAGTGCGAGGCTCTTGTAAATCCAAAGGAGATGGTTGAAGTAAGGCATGATCTGAACCAGCGCCGTCAGTCACTCAGAAAGAGAATTGAATATAATACCGTAAACCGGGATAACTCAAAGGACGAGATAAATGATATCGCAAAGAGATATCCGGAGTACGGACAGGAGATCCTTGACATCGTTTCATCATATCTTGTTTCTTAAATCTGGTAATATGATTTCTTAAGAACTCCTAAATCATTCATTAACAAACTTGATAAAGCAAGCCACATGATATATAATCGATATCGTGTGGCTTGCG
>CACZNY010000249.1 GCA_902782655.1 uncultured Lachnospiraceae bacterium | reverse complement strand
TGGAAGGACATGTATGATTTTTCTTCAGATTCCGTGCTCCTTGTTCTTGCCAGCACTCACTATGATGACAGTGAATATATCAGGGATTACAACGATTATCTGAAAGAGACGGGGAAGTGATCTCCCCTGCTCTGTCAAGCCTCGCCTTAAGCACCGGCCCAAGTATCGCCGCTATCACTATCTTTACCATATCCAATGGAATAAAGGGTATCACTCCTGCCATCAGCGCAGCCGCAAAGCTCATGTTCGCCGAACAGGCAAGCCATGCTGTTCCGATAAGATAAAGTACGGCAGTCGCTGCTATCATCCCCGCTGCCGATATGATACGGTTTTTATAGTACCTGTCCACAATAAGTCCCGCTATGGCGACCATCGGAATATATCCTATAAGATAGCCTCCCGTAGGCCCTGCAAGCTTTGCCGGTCCCGCCGAATACCCTGAAAATACCGGTACACCCGCAAGTCCGATAAGGATATACAGGACAACTGCCGCCAAAGCTCTTTTCATTCCCAGGACATAGACCGCGATAAGGATCGCAAGAGTAGCCAGGGATATCGGCACAGGCCCTACAGGGATCGACACCGGCGCAAGGATGCATATCACCGCAGTCATCAAAGCTGTCATTACCATATCCTTAGTTTTTATCTTCATTTATATATCCTCCCTTGAAAATAGTGAATAAATGATAGCCTCTCCCCCTGCATCTGTCAACCCATTATTCAGATATGGGTGACAGAGTGTATGTCCAAAAATCTTGACTATCCATGTAAGAATAAGTAAACTTTCAAAGTAAACGTTTAAGAAAAAGCAGAGGAGGGATGAAATGTCTGCACAGATTTGTCTTATTGTTTCAATTGCCTTATACATCCTCATGATGGTAGTGATAGGCATAATTTTTTCAAAGGGAAATGATGACACCGGGGACTTCTATTTGGGAGGCAGGGGGCTTTCTCCTTTAGTCACCGCCATGAGTGCCGAAGCTTCGGATATGTCAAGCTGGCTTCTGATGGGGATCCCGGGGCTTGCCTATATCAGCGGCATAGCTGATCCCTTCTGGACCTGCCTGGGGCTCGCTGTAGGAACCTATCTCAACTGGCTCCTGGTATCAAAGAGGCTCAGACGCTACACCGAGAAGATCGGAGCCATTACCGTGCCGGAGTTTTTCTCCAAAAGATACGGAGATAAGAAAAACATACTGACTGCCGTGTCCGCAGTTATCATTGTTATATTCTTTATCCCTTACACTGCTTCAGGCTTCGCAGCCTGCGGAAAGCTCTTCAATACGCTTTTCGGGGTCAACTATCTGGTCGCCATGATAGCGAGCGCCATTATCATAGCTCTCTACTGTACCATGGGAGGCTTCAGGGCTGTCAGCACTACCGACCTTATCCAGGGCATCTGCATGTCAGTATCCCTTATCATCGTTATCTGTTTCGGCGTGGCACAGGCAGGCGGGATTGATGCCGTGATCGAAAACGCAAAGGCGCTTCCCGGCTTCCTGTCTCTTTCGACAAGCTACGATCAGGCTGCGGGAGCATCAAAGCCTTATGGTCTTCTGACAATAGTATCTACCATGGCCTGGGGACTCGGCTACTTCGGCATGCCTCATATCCTGGTAAGATTCATGGCGATAAGTGATCCGGAAAAGCTTAAGATAAGCCGCCGTGTAGCTACAATATGGGTTGTGATCGCAATGGGCACAGCCATTTTTATAGGCCTTATCGGACTGACCCTGAGCAATATCGGTATCATCCCTTATCTTGAGGGAAGCGGCAATACGGAAAGAGTCATAATCTTCATTTCCGATTACTTAAGCTCCTTTGGGATCTTCCCTGCCATAATCGCAGGCATAATCCTTGCCGGTATGCTTGCGGCTACTATGTCAACGGCTGACTCACAGCTCCTTGCGGCGGCCTCTGCCATATCAAGCGACCTCCTGCAGGACTTCGGAAAGAAGAAGTTTTCGGATGATACAGCGGTGAAAATAGCCAAGATCACCGTCCTTATAATCTCTGCCATAGCCGTAGTGATAGCATATGATCCCGACAGCTCGGTATTCGCGATAGTATCCTTTGCCTGGGCAGGCTTCGGTGCCACCTTCGGTCCCGTGATGCTGCTCGCTCTCTTCTGGAAAAGATCCAACAGACAGGGCGCTACAGCCGGAATGATAGCAGGTGCCGTCATCATCTTCCTTTGGAAATATGTGATAAGCCGCCTCGGCGGTCCTTTCGCGATCTATGAGCTGCTGCCTGCTTTCGTGATCGCTCTCGTTATTAACGTTATAGTTTCCCTTGCGACACCGGCGCCGGACAAGGAGATCACTGCCATGCTCGATTAGGCAGAGAAGCTCACATCTTGGAAAAAGAAAAGAAAAACCCGGGCTCAGGCTTTCCTGTCCCGGGTTCTTTTTCATCTGAAGCTGTCACCATGTATCCTGCCGGATCCGCGCTGAACCGGTCCCGCGGCGCGAAGCGGGCGGCAAAGGGCGGCCTCTGACGGTATCCGCCTACTTCCTCATCACATTTGAAACCGTGGATTGCGAAATATCCATCATGCAGGCTATCATCTCCTGCGTAAGCTCCGGATCCTCCGCCAGAGCCTTGATTATCTCATTTCTCTGAGACGTATTCCTGTACGGAGGGATAACGTACTCTATATCAGATCTCCCATCCCCTGAAGGCACCGGCTTGATCAGTGCCGTCCCGTCGCCCAGCTGAGCTCTCGCAAACCTTTCCCCGGTACTCTTATTGATCACGAAGCCAAGCGAAACTATATCCGATATGTCGTATGATGTTCCGTTCAGCGGCTCCTTAAAATCATCATCATCAAAAACTGAAAGCAAACCTCTTTCCATTCTTCACTCCATTCCCCTTAAAGATCAAAGCAGCTTAATCACTTCGTCCAGCACACCGGACATATGCGGATCCACAAGTCCGAAGTCCATTTCCCTGTAGCTCCAGGCAGCCCTGCCTATGCCGAATTTATTAAATGTATTCCCTATGAGCTGATACCATCTTAAGGTATCGGCCGGATCCGCCAGGTTTATCACTCCGTATTCACCGCAATACAAAGGTACATTTCTCTCCTCCGCCACAGCCTTCGCCTTTCCGAAAAGTGCCTCGAAAAAGCCCTCGTCAAGGATCGCGTCCTGATCAAAGGCATCGA
>CACZNY010000248.1 GCA_902782655.1 uncultured Lachnospiraceae bacterium | reverse complement strand
CGGCCTTTCAAGATCGAAAATATGCGATCCTGCCACATTGATAGCAGATGTTTCTTTATGTCTCCTGTCACCGGAAAGCCTGATGATATCAAGTCCCCCGTGATGCTCCGCTATGCTCTCAAGTCTCTCCAATGAAGCATCCCCCAGCGCGAAAAGAGAGCCTCTGTCCCTGCTGTCTCTTGTAAGGCATACATATATATCCTCACATTTTGTGAGAAGCGACTGTATGAACATATACTGTACCGGCGTAAAGCCTGTAAAGGAATCAAATACAAGGACGGATTTTTTAAGGAAGGGCGCATTCCTTGTCTCTGCGCTTGCTTTGACCAGAAGCTCCTCCCTTGTCATGAAGGCGTTTCCCATATATTCCCTGAATTTCCCGTAGATCAGGGCCACATCCTTTAGCTTCCTGGACAGATAGGGCGAAAGACCGGCAGCCTTGTCCGCAATAGCCGGGATATCCTCAGCCCCTATGCCGTACTGCATGAATTCCGATATGACAGACCTCAGCTCGGCCACATAGCCGCCCTTCTTCAGATCGTTCTTTATGACTGACAGTTCCCCGATAATATCATCTGCTATATGTCTTATGATCAGGTTTTTTCCGGAGTCATCTATCAGCTCGCAGGCCTCTCCTCCCGCTGCTTCGAATATCCTGTGGGCGAGACGGTTAAAGCTCAGGATATCGATATTCAGTATCCCGTTATTGGGGCTTTTATCTATGATATCCTTCTGCGCCGAAATGGAGGACTGCTCGGGTATGACAAGGATATAGGTCTTATCCCTGTTTTTTGCCGCTCCTTCAAGCAGCAGCTCATATGCTTTTTCTGTCTTCCCGCTTCCTGCAGGACCCTCTATCACATGCAGCATGTCAAACCTCAAGATAACAGTCCGTCGGCCGGCTGATGCCGCTCATGCCCCGGGACTGAAGAGTAAAAGATAATGAACTTCGGATCTGTTTTATTATACCACACACCTTAACCCCGCATAAACACTGGATTTTTTCAGGCTTTTCATCGTCCTTGACAGTATACTTCCATAGAAGTATACTTTATAATAATACTTCTATGGAAGTATAGAAAGGATCAGAAACCCATTATGAAGCTATATCACGGATCAAAAAAGATCGTTTCAATGCCGTCCTGCGATCAAAATAATGAGCATTCGGACTTTGGAAGAGGCTTCTACGCCGCTGAGAGCGAGGAGCTTGCAAGAGAATGGGCTGCCTCCGATGAAAACGGCGGCTTCCTGAATATCTATGAGCTTGATACGGACGGCCTTTGCACAGCAGATCTCAGCAGCCATGAATACGATATAAGGAGCTGGCTTGCAGTGATACTGTCCAGAAGGCTTATCTGCCCCTCAGGCAGTAAGGCAAGGGAAAAGCTCCTCAGGATCATAAGGGATCATCTCCCGGATCTTAAGGACGCCGACATCATTAAGGGCTGGCGCGCCGACAATATCAATTTTTCGCTGGTTCTTGATTTCATCGAAGACAGGATAACCTTAGAGCAGCTTGTATCGGGTCTTCAAAAGGATATCCCCGGTGACGAGGTTCTTATACGGACTCAAAAGGCCATATCACGCCTTGAGTTCATCAGAGCGGAAACAGTCGAGAGCATATATTATACCAGAAGGATGATGAAGTCCTCTCCTGCCCTCCCGCATATCAGATCCTGCGATATCCTGGGAGAGCTCACAGAGTATATCACCCGTTATACTCCGGAGTTTTCCGTCGACAGATTCCTGCAGATGTTCATCATAAGCGGATATGCGGCCCGGTTTGAAAAAGGCGATCCCTGCCTCACGGAAGGTATGTCAGGCATCGAGCTGCACCACAGGGTAATGGAGGAATGCGGCCTGTCCCGCCCCGACTGGCCTCTTCCCGATCTCATGGATATCAGCACCCCTGCATACAGGACAGGCCGTCTCCTTGCGCTCTATCAGAGGGTGCGCGGACTGTCATTTACAGATATAACGGCTCATATGCCCTTCAGCAGGTTAATGTCGGTCTGCGAGGCTCAGGGAGACATGCAGGAGGAGAAAATCTATGCCCTGCTCGACAGAAAGATAGCGGAAAGACAGCCCTGTTCCTGCAGACTTCAGGACAGAAGAAGGCGGCTCGGTCTTTCACAGAAAGAACTGGCCGCCATTTCAGGTGTCAATTTAAGAACCCTTCAGCAGTATGAGACCGGTGCCAAGGACATAAACAAGGCTTCCGCAGCCAAAGTCGCTGCCCTGTCAAAGGCTCTCTTCTGCCGGGGTTTGCAGATACTTGAACCGTTTACCTGAATCTGTTCATAAAGGAAGCAAAGGGTCCTACGGCATCCTGAAGATCCTTTATGGCCTTATTCAGGCCGTCAAAATCGATATTGTTCATCTTATCCACCGCATCGGTCAGTGACTGGGAATTGTCCGTAAGCATGGTATTCATGTTTTCCGAGGTCCCTGTAATGGAGCTTGTCATCTGATTTACTCCCTCTATGGCTTCATTTACGTTGTCGATCGTGCCCTGAGCGCTCTGTATTGTGTCTACGGCCGTGAGCAGGGCATCATCCACGGTCTTAAGAGTATTCACTACCCTGGGTACTATGATGATCGCTGCCACGAGCATGATGACAAAGAGTCCGCAGGTAAAGACTGCAGCCCTCTTCGCATATTTTACTTCCTTCCTGTCAGCCTCGAGTATCTGCTTCAAAAGCTCCTCCAGGCTTTCCCCGTCTGATCCGCCGGCGTTTTCCGCCTTTTCTGCAGCGCCTTCTGCTTTTGTGCTGTTTTCCTGATCTCCGGCCTTCCCTGCTTCGGCCGTTTCCCT
>CACZNY010000247.1 GCA_902782655.1 uncultured Lachnospiraceae bacterium | reverse complement strand
TTACCCAAAAATTCCGGTATACAGCCAAAGTCCTCCATTTCGATGGCAGCCCTCAGCTGGTCGATATCAGGATGCCTCACGTTCCCTCCGCCTGCGATCTCATCATATGCATTATATGCCCATTTTGTAGATACTCTTGTATCCGGTACAGCGACCAGCACTATATACTCCTCAGGTGTCTCCAAAGGATAGATCTCTTCCCCTATGCCGCCGGCATAGGCTGTCCCGCCCATAATGCAGAAAGGAACATCTGCCCCCAGCTTCACTCCTCTTTCTATAAGCTCCTCCAGGGAAAGACCCAGACCGAAATACTCATTGATCCCTTTAAGCACCGCGGCCGCATCCGTCGAACCTCCGGCAAGCCCTGCAGATACCGGTATATTCTTTTCTATTTCAATAAGAACCGCATCAGTAATGTCAAATTCATCAAAAAGCAGTCTTGCTGCCTTATATGCAAGGTTCCTCTCGTCTGCTGGAACCATGGAATCATTACAGGAAATCAGTATCTGACCCCTGTCATTGCTCCCGCCCGTCTCTGCCTCCGCATAAAGCTTTATCACATCATACAGATCTATCTGCTGCATGATGGTCTTCAGCTCATGATATCCATCCTCTCTTTTTCCGGTTATATCCAGCCCGAGATTGATTTTTGCATACGCTTTTAATTCCATGATCAAAACCCGCATTCCCTATATGATGATGTAAGGGTCCTTTTGATCCTTACATCATACGATTGTTCAGAAATATAAACAAAGCTTAGTATACCATATTACGTCTTTGTATACAATAATGACCTCTCTATTACTCTGCTTTCTTAGGCCGGATCTTATTTGTTCAAAAAAAAATCGGGCAGGGATGTTCTTTTCCCTGCCCGATCCTACTGTTCCCGTTTCAGATTATTCTGTTACCGTCCCGGTATTCATCCAGTCATTAAACTTCTTCTCCACAGCCTCATATGTCCTTGAGGAAATATCCGGAAGCTTGTCCCCCCACGTCTCCTCTGCCTTTTTATAGCCTTCCTTAAAGGCGTCCAGAAGCTGCTGCGCCTTACCGGGATCGTTTCCTGCAAGAGCCTTGGCAAAATCCAGAATCCTGTCAGATGTTTTTTCCACACCCCAGTATCCGTCATCAGCTATATCAGCCTGAGCCTGAGCCTTCGTGGCTGCATCGACAGTGAAATCACCCTTTGCAAGGAATTTCCACATATCCTCTTCATTGGTAAGAGTATTCTCACCTTCTTTTGCTCCCGCGATGCTCGATGCCTTGCCCTGTCCGAGCATGAGCTTTTCGACTATGGATCTTAACTGTGCTGTCTGCTCCTCGGCATCCTGCTTCATTTTGGCTACTATCGCCTCATGATCTACAGTTTTCACTTTTACGGATGCCGCCTTGTTTTCCGCATCCGCTGATTTCTCATATACTACTCCGGTTCCGTTATCCTCCGCTTTTTTTGCGGCATTTTCGGATGATACCGCTTCAGAAGCAGATTTTGTCCTGCCCGCATATAAATCGGCTGTATTTACGCCGCTGCCTATACCGATCCCGTCTACTGCCATTATCGTACCTCCTTGTCAATCTAATAAGACACAAGTCCTTTTACCGTCTGTTTAGTGTATCGGCAGATCATCGTTATCTCTGAACCCTGATGATCCGACTTAAAACTTAAATATTGCGGATCCGAAAGGAGGCAGTCTGAAGCCTATGGAATATGGCTGTCCATCCCAGGGGATCTCCTCCGCTTTTAACGATGCCGGTATCTCAGCGCCATTTCCACCATATTTTTTCTCGTCAGAATTAAGGAGCAGGGTATACTTGCCCTCATTGGGAACCCCAACCCTGTAATCGCCCCTTTCCATGGGAGTAAAGTTCATGACAAAAAGGATATTGTTCTTTCCTGTATGATCCTGTCTGTAGAAGGAATAGATACTCTTCTCCGTATCATCCGCATTTATCCAGCGGAAGCCTTCAAATCCTCCGTCAAGCTCATACATGCTGGGATATTTATTGTATAGGCGCAGCAGGTCACCGAACCAGAGCTGCATTCCCTTATGAAGGGGATCCTCCAGAGAGAACCAGTCTATCTCCCTTGCCTCACTCCACTCTCTCTCCTGTCCGAATTCCTGACCCATAAACAGGAGCTTTTTACCTGAATGACCCATCATAAAGGCATAGCCGGTACGAAGATTTGCAAATTTGTCCACCGTATATCCCGGCATCTTACCGAGCATCGAACATTTAAGATGTACAACCTCATCATGCGATAACACAAGGATATAGTTTTCCGCCGCATTATAGCTCATGGCGAAGGTCATTTTATAATGATTGTTCTTTCTGAAATACGGATCCAGCTTCATATAGTCGCAGAAATCATGCATCCAGCCCATATTCCATTTATATGAAAATCCCAGTCCGTCATCTTCGACATTGCCTGTCACCTTAGGCCACGCCGTAGATTCCTCTGCTATCATCATAGCCCCGGGGAATTTTCCGAGCACACAGGAATTAAGATGCTTAAAGAACTCTATGGCTTCAAGATTCTTATTGCCGCCGTATTTATTGGCAACCCACTGTCCGTCTTTCTTACCGTAATCAAGATACAGCATGGATGCGACAGCATCTACTCTCAGTCCGTCAATATGGAACTCCTCCATCCAGTATATTGCATTCCCGATAAGGAAGTTCTTTACCTCACTCTTGCCGTAATCAAATATCTTTGTTCCCCAGTCCGGGTGTTCTCCCTTCTTAGGGTCAGCATATTCAAAGCAGGCCTCTCCATCAAAATTGGCAAGACCATGCGCATCTCTGGGGAAATGAGCCGGTACCCAGTCAAGTATCACGCCCTTGCCCTGCTCATGGAGCTTATTCACGAGATACCGGAAATCATCCGGATTTCCGTATCGTGATGTAGGAGCGTAATAACCCGTGACCTGATATCCCCATGATCCGTCAAAGGGATGCTCTGCAATGCCCATCAGCTCCACATGAGTATAAGGCATGTCCTTCAGATAATCGCTTATCCTGTCCGCAAATTCCCTGTATGAGTAAAATCCGTCGTTCTCTTCTGTAGGATGCTTCATCCAGGAGCCTATATGGCATTCATATATGGCCATAGGCTCTTTGTACATATCCTTCTTTGCGCGATCCTTCATCCACTTACTGTCTTTCCAGGAAAAATGGTTTATGTCGAAGGTTCTTGAAGCGGTTCCCGGTCTTTTTTCCGCATAGCAGGCATAGGGATCCGCTTTATACAGACCGTCACCTGCAGCGCTGACTATATAGTATTTATACATTGCGCCTTCTTTTACGCCGGGAATGAACTTTGTCCATACTCCCACTTCATTGTTGCATTCCATGGCATCCGCGCCGGTATCCCATCCGTTAAATTCTCCGGTCACGGCTACATATTTTGCATGCGGTGCCCACACGGCAAAGAAATACCCTTCTTCCCCGTTTTCAGCTGAGGGATGCGCTCCCAGCTTTTTATAAATGTCATAATGCACTCCCTGGCCGAAGTAATATGCATCATCCTTGCTGAAAAACATAGTTTCGGTCTTCTGTGGTTTTGCCTTTTTTTCCGTAGTCTTACGGATAGCTTTAGTTGTAGGAGTTTTTTTCTTTTCTGCCATTTTGTCCCCCTGTCAGGATCACTTATTTTGCAAAATCTTTTTCTCTCAGTACTATGAGATCTTCATCATTATAACGCTTTCCGAACAGCACATCTCCGAGATGCTTAAGATTTTTCTTGTTGGCTTTTTTTATTGCTGCATCTATTATATGCTCTACCTCATCAGATGTCACGACATGATCTGCCGTCTGTCTTTCATCTATCCTCTGATACAGGGCCAGAACAGCCATATCATCCAAGGTGTAGCCCTTTTCCATAGCGTAACTCTTCGCATGATCGACAAGATAATCATTGCTGAGAGTAGGGATATCAACAAGGACATTAAATACATCGTCAAACCCGTTGTATTCGTTTAAATTCTTAGCGCCCCCCTTGGAATCCTCCAATATGACCAGTATATCAAGCCTGCCATCAGGAGATTCGCCTTTCCCTGAGGAAGCTCCTTCCTCTGTCAGGCATGAGAGCAGGGCATTCATGGCATCATCAGAAAGACGCCCGGCACCCTCGATCACAAGGACATTCCCGGCCAGAGCCTTCACAGATTTCACCACATCTTTATTATTGAATGTATCGGCATCTATGGCCGCTGCCTTTATCTCTCCTCTGGCCTCCTTTTCACCCATATCGCGGACTATAGCCTGTATGAGCTCCATTCTGGCGGCGTGCTCACTGCCTACTATAAGGACATTTCCGTGGGAAGCCTCCATTGACATCCTGTCCTCTGCCGCTTTAAGCTGCGGCGCTAATCCCTTGATATTTAAAAAGCTGTCAAAAACAGACGGTAGCTCTACGGTTTCATAGCTTACAAAGTGAGGATTCTTCTTCACCGGATCCGGCCCGCTCTCATTATCTTCAGCTGCTTCATCTCTCTCAGCAGGCTCTGTCTCTGTCTTTGTCTCCGTATCGGGCTCATCCCCATATCCGTCTGTATCTGTATCTGTTTCGGGCTCCGGCTCTTCAGGTATATCTTCGGCTTTTTCCGGAATATCTCTCTTAGGCAGCCTCTCTTTTGGCGCTTTTTCTACCTCAGCTTCAAGCGCAGATTCTATTTCTGATATATCGACTCCGCCGGTAATTCCCTTTGGAGAAACCATCGGTTCGACAGGGGGCTCCGGCTCCTTTATTTCTTCCTTCGCTAAATCCTCTGGATTGGGGAGCTCATATCCGGGCAAAACATTCGCCAATGGTCTGGCAAGCTCATTCGTCTGTTCCAGAGATTTCTGCTTTGCCGCTCTTATCCGGCGCTCCCTTGCTTCAGCCTGAAGCTTATCCCATTCCGCCAGTATGCTCTCTATATCCATCTGTCCGGTGATCTGCTTTTCGTCCATCGGCTCTTCTGCCGGAACGTTGAGCTGCATCTGACCGTCCATTTCCTGCGAAATATAATTCCTGAACTGATCAGGCACCGGAACCCTTGAGATCTTTGCTGCTACCTCCTCATCAGTCATCTGCGGAGCCAGGGTGGGATCCATGGTCCTTACCGGCTCCGAAGATAAAGGCTCCCTGATTGGCGCCGCTCCGGATGCTGTTTCAGATGTCTTATCCCCGGTCTTACTGTCCCCCGTCTTTTCCAAGGCCATCGGATCGGCTTTTATCTCTGTAAGCTCCTTGTCAGGCTCAGCGACCCTGTCAGGAAGCTTTTCTTCCTTTTCCCGCAGCGGCTCGCCGGTTTCTTCCTGCAGCTTTTCCATGTTCTCCCTGAGCTCGGCCTGAAGATTCATGGTACTGAATTTATCCAGATTGACTGATATTTCCTGTTGGGCAATGCTGCCTGTCTGAGAAATGGCATCCTCAATACCCGGAATCGCCGGGGTCTCAACGGGCATCTCCTCGACAGGAACGGTATCCTCTGAAACCTTATGAACAGGCTCTGTCTGGTAGGTTTTATCCGGTTCCGGCTGCTTTACCGGCTCAGGAACAGGCTCTGTAGTTTCCTCCTGCTCAGGCTGGCTTTTATTTATATCCGGCAGCACATTCGTATCTCTCGTCATAATTGAAGGCCCTGTCTTCTTTTCAGCCATCCTTATGGTAGGTTCTAAAGATGCATCCACCTTTTTTACTTCAATATTGAAATCCTGCGGACTTGCTTCTGTGCCCGGTGACAGCTGGAGAGGCTGATTCACCTCCTGTCCATAGCCTTCCGGATAATATCCGTTAGGTAAATAGCTGCCCTGTGCTGCAGGATTCAGTCTTTCTTCCGCATCGGCTGTGCTGTACCCGTCTCCTATCACCGGTGTGGTGTCCATGTATACAGGAGCGGTATCGGTATCGTGTTTTTTCTGATAGAGAACCTCTTCATCTGCCATTCCCTGATCAGAGCTTAAGATCTTTTGTTCTTCCTCATACGAGAGCTGCTGATGCTCTTTTTTTAATTTGAGGGCTTTGACTACGACCGGTCCCGTCACAAACCAAAGCGCTATTTCATTACAGCACTCTACACACTTTTCACCCTTTCCGGTCAGATGATACATATAAGCCAGCTCATACGCCCATCTTCCGTCAAAATCCCCGAAATGCCTGCTCTTAAACTCCTCAAGCAGTTCGATCCTCTCCCCGTAATCTGCGTCCGTCGCCTTTAATAGACGGTATTGCAGTATATATCTTCCGGGATCCTTGGGAGCAAGCCGGGAGAATTCCTTCATATAACGCACGGCAATGCCGAACTGTCCCATTTTTATCGCAAGCTCACATAGATCATATACTATTTTTCTTTTAATGGGATCTTCTGGGTTTTTCTCATAAGCCAGATTCAATACGGCAAGCGAATCTTCATACCGTTTATTGATCTTATATACCTCACTCACCATCCTGAGGTTTCTTATGCTTTTTTCCTGACGCCAGTCAATAGTATCCGCTATCTCCTGCGCATCATAATACTCTCCGTTTTTTATACAGGAGACGATCTGGTTTACCCTGACCTTTTTTTCGTACTTATCCAAAGTATTGTGCCTCTGACGTGAATGTCCTCATTATCCGAGAATACTATAACCTATATATTGTATCACAAAACTGTAAATGACAACAACATCTGCGATGGATTACATTTTTAGCCTATCTGTAAGCTGCGCAAACTGCTCAAGAGACAGCTCCTCACCCCTCACTGCAGGCTTAAACCCCAGATCAGCCACAGCCTCTGCTATCCTCTCCTTAGGTATATTAAGTCCCGCATAGCCGGAAAGCGCATTTACAAGGGTTTTTCGCCTCTGATTAAAAGCTCCGCGTATAACGGAAAACATCAGCGTCTCATTCGATACTTCCACGCCAGGCTTATCCCAGATATCCATATGTACTATCACTGAATCCACCTTGGGCACAGGAATAAAAAAACGCGCCGGTACCTCTCTTACAATGGATGCCCGTGAATAGTAGCCTACGGCCAGAGTAAGGGCTCCATAATTTTTATTCCCCGGAGATGCCGTCATGCGCTCTCCCACCTCCTTTTGAACCATGACCGTTATGGATCTGCAGGAAATATGCGATTCGAGCAGGGACATGATGATCGGTGTGGTAATGTAATACGGAAGATTGGCAATGATGCGGAAGGGTGTATCCTTCATCAGAGAAGGGATATCGGTCTTCATTATATCCTCGTTTATTATCTCGACGTTATTCAGCCCTTTAAGGGTTTCATTAAGGATGGGTATCAGCTTTTTGTCAACTTCTACTGCATAAACCCTGCCGGCTGCTTTAGCGAGATACTCAGTCAGGGTTCCTATTCCCGGACCTATCTCCAGCACGTTTTCTTCCTTCGTAACATGCGAAGCTTTAACTATATCCTCCAGCACCGTGACATCGGTTATAAAATTCTGACCGAAGCGCTTGCTCGCGGCAAAGCCGTACCGGCTCAGCACTTCCTTTGTATTATCAGCTAAATATCCCTGCTTCATGCTATCCTGTATAGCTTTCCCGCCGTTTCAAAAGTAATGTGCTCGACTTCCTCCTCAGACGTCTCCTTTATTTCTGCTATCGCCTGAATGATAAAAGGGAGGTTTAAGGATGTATTTCGCTCTCCCCTGTGGGGCTCGGGAGCAAGATAAGGACAGTCCGTTTCCACTACGATTTTCTCAAGCGGTATTTCCTTTACGACCTCCTTAAGCTTTTTGCCGTTTTTATATGTCACTACCCCCCCTACACCTATCACGAAACCCAGATCAATGTACTTAAAAGCATCCTCTGAGGAGTAAGAAAAACAATGGATCACTCCGTTTATACAGTCTCTTTTATCTGAATAATGATCTTTTATGATCTCCATCGTATCCCTGGAAGCCTCCCTGGAATGTACTATGATGGGTAGAGACAGTTCCTTTGCAAGCTCTATCTGGCGAACAAAACCCTTTTTCTGTTCCAGGATATCATCTTTTCCATAATGATAATCAAGACCGATCTCTCCGACAGCCCTTACCTTCTCATTGTTTTTTGCCAGCTTTTCGATGTGCATCAGCATCTCCTCTGATAGATCCCTTATATCGGATGGATGAAGCCCTAAAGCAGCATAAACATTGGGATATTTTCTTGAGAGCTCGTCTGAGCTATCGACAGATGAAGCGTCTGATGCAACATTCACGATAACCTCTATACCTGATCCTTTCAGCTTTTCGGAAAGCAACTCCTCCCTGTCAGGATCAAATATTTCGTCATCATAGTGGGCATGAGTCTCAAATATCATTTTCAGACCCTTCTTTTTTCTCCCCGGCTTCAGCTGCCAGCCGGTCATTATCTACCACAGCTTTTATCGCCTTCTTAGCCGCCAGCATTGCCGCCTGGCCTGCTGCTTTTTTTTCTTCCTCCTCAGCAAGGGCTATCTTTCGTTCTTCCTTTCGCTGCTCCAGTTTGCGGATTATTATCTCCTTATAAATGATATCCGATATCGCCGCAAAAGGTATGGCAAGAAGTATCCCCGGTATACCGAACATCCGGCCGAGTACTATTATGGATATGAGTATCCACAAAGAGGAAACCCCTAGCGTATTGCCGAAAAGCTTGGGCTTTATGATATATCCGTCCAAAGTCTGGAGTATGGCAGTGAATATCAGGAACCAGAGCGCGAACCAGGGATTGACGAAAACCAGGAAAAAAACGCCTATGACAGCTCCCGCCAATGGTCCGAAAGTCGGGGCAAGGTTTGTCAGTCCCACTATTACCGATATCAGGGCTGCATAATCCATCCTGCATATCGACATAAAAATAAAGTTTACAATGCCTACGATCACCCCATCCAGAATATCTCCGGCTATGTATCTGATAAGGATCTGATTACACCTGTTCCAGAAAACGGATATCTCAGAATAGCTTTTATCAGAAAGCACCCCCTGCAGGAATCTCTTCCAGGCCTCTTTCAGTCTTTCTTTACCGCTCAGCATATATATGGCCAGGATAAACGACATCACGACGCTTATTACCGTCATTCCCGCATTTATAGAGGTATTGACTATGTTTCCGAGATTCTTCTGGATATAGTCAGCCAAATTTTCTATCGCCGTATCCAGGATCTTGGTAATATTCGATATATCTACAGAGTTTTCAGCTGCATCAAGGCTTATGGAATTAAGAATACTCTGCAGGCTGTTTGCGTATGAATCGAAGTTAGCGAAAAAAGTCCCGAGAGACTTCACTATCTGAGGAACCAGTGCGAACATAAACACAACAAGAGTTAGCAGAACGAGTATTATCGTGACCCAGACTGATAAAAGCCTTTTGATACCGGGTTTTGCCTTGATACCGGAAAAAATGTTATTCTCAAACACCTTTACGAGAGGATCTAAGATATAGGCCATTATGAGACCTATTATAACCGGAGAGATGTAGCCGAGGAACGATCTCAGGCCAATAAAAAAATAGTTAATATGACTTGCCAGCAGATAAAATAAAACCGTAACGCATCCTGCCATAGCGTAGGGCATCCATTTATTGTTCTTAAAATACTGATTGATCTTCATCCTGTGTTTTCTCCTGACGGTATTTTTGCAACATTATTCTACCATAAACA
>CACZNY010000246.1 GCA_902782655.1 uncultured Lachnospiraceae bacterium | reverse complement strand
CTGAGCATTGATATTTGCAAACATATCCCGCTTTTGTTCCGGAGTGAGTCCATTCAGATCACGTTTCAGCGAATCATCTATTACGCTCCTGAGCCTTATGAGCCCCACTCCGTCAAAGGTCTTTCTGACACCGCGGTCAAACATATTCCTGACATCCTCAGCGATCTTTTCCGAGATCCCTCTGTACTGATGGAAGGCATCCAGTTCACTCAGTCCCCAGCCTTTTTTCAGGGCTTCCTGATCCTGTTTTATCCCGTCAAGGCCTGGTTTCATGGCAGCCTTAAACTCTTCATAAGACATTCCTGTCATTCCGGATATATAATTTTCCACATCAGCCCGGCTCTGCTCATCTCCATGAAGCCTTTCAAGCTCATCCGATATCTCTCTTATCTTCGTATATTGTGCATCAAGCCTGGTGCGATAATCAGTTTCTGTCTGCACCGTGACATTGCCGCTCTGTCTTTCCATCAGGTACCCGGACCAGATATCATTAAGGTCACAACGAGCCTCCATCAGCTCCGGGAGCCTTCCCTTCATAAGGTTCTCAGGCACGGGATCTTTAAGTGTTACAGACGGAGCTCCCGCAAAGGGCTCATACGAGCTGATCTTCGCGTTTTCGATACCGTTTCTGATATTCTTTGTTTCAATACGGACCTGCCTTACGTTTATTGCCGTATTCGCAAGGCCTCTCTTCCTCAGGTTCTCTTCTGATCTTTCAAAAGCCCTTTCCGAAACAGCCAGCACGGGTGTCATTCTTGCAAGGAGCGCAGCATCCATATGGGCGGCCCCTCCCGGCCTCCTCATCTCGTCCAGGGTCAGCCTGTAGGGAGCCAGAAGCCTTGCCGTATAACCTGCTATCATAGTGTTCTGTTCTTCCGGTGATATGGCTCCCGGCTCGTTCAGAAGCTTTTCAAGATTCTCCATGTTATCCCGCTCGGCGGAAAAGACATCTCCGCCATTGTTATTATGCCGGATAGTCTCTGCCATCCTCTCCGTGGTAGTGGGAGCCTTTCCGTCATTGATATCACTGAACGCCTTGTCAGCCATGGCAAAATAACCGGCCATTGTTTCATAGGACGCGGCTGAGGATGCGCTCCTTGCTCTCTCAAGCTGCTGCATCTTAAACTGGCCGCTTATATCCTGCAGCAGCTTATGATTATTCTTCACATAATGTGGCGACTGGGGATGCGTAAGGATATCTATGGCTTTTAAGCCATCCTCCTCCCTCCCCGGCTGCGCCTGATATGCGTTATATGCTTCTTCCCCTATAACGGCCTTTACTGCATCCGCTATATCCTTCGGATGGGCGGCCGATGCCTGCATTTCCCTTATCATATTATTTGCCCAGGGATCGGACCTGAAGATATCATTAAGCTCCTTATCCCTTTCGAGCTGATCTGCAAGCGCCTGAAAATCCCTTTCCCTTTCATCATCCGTGTAGGTCCTTACCGGATTCATAGCAGCGATCTCACGGATCTGCGTGGGATCGGCAAGCAGGTCCTTCTCCGCCTGTGTGAGCTCATGATCATAGCAGCGGTCCAGCTCCTCTCTCATCTCATCAAGATTAAATTTCTTTCCGATAAGATCATTCTGTCTGTCAAGCTCTATCTTCAGGATGTTCAGGGCGCTTTTTCTTATCTCCTCATTCCCGGGAGCAGTATCAGCCGCCACCTCGAGCGCATTGATCAGTCTGTTCATATTATTTATCTCTTCAACGGTATACTCCCTCATTGAAGGCTGCCCTGGAGCATCTTGTATTTTCCCTTCCTGGAATTCACGCTGCTGGCTGCGGTAGCTTTCCCACTCTTTTCTGTTATTTTCCATGCTGGCAATCATGTAATGCGCCGTATATCCCAGTTCCCCCAGCGCATCCACATCGCCTGCGGGCCAGCCATTGGTGATAAGCCGGCGGCGGATATCGCTGGCATATATATATCTGGTAAAGTATTCCCTGTCCCCTACGGCATCAGCCATTGCCTTATTCAGCTGCGGGTACAGATCCCCTAACCTGTTATCTGGCATGTTACGGCGGATCTTTTCCATGCTGTACATAGTCTTCGCTGTATTGGAAAGAAGTGTCCTCCTAAGCTCCAGTTCGGCCTCCGCCGAGGGCTGGGCTTTCGATGCGCTGTCATAATAGCGGTGCATGGCAAGCATGCTGTCCATCGTATTTATGGCCGGATCCTTAAAAGGAAGCAGATTATCAAGCCTCGTATAATCACTTATCTGAAGAGGGTCTTGCTCTGTTCTTATCGTACCGGATTGTCCAAAGGTCACGATCAGACCTCCCATTCCGTTTGCCACCTGAAATTGATTTTGCTTTGTCATCTGATATTCATGACCGATCTCAAGGGCTTCTTCCGTAAGCTGCTCTATGTAGGTAATGTTGGCTTTTTTTAAGCTGTCATCCGTAAAGCCTTCCGTATCTTTTATCCTGGCCTTTTCCTGTTTTGCGAAGGCATTCAGCCGGTTCAGACAATCCTCTATCCTGGGTTCCATGCTTGCCGGAAAGCAGTTCATTCTATTCTCATCATTCATACTATTGGTTACTATCTCGACTTCTTCATCCCGATCAGTACCGTCTTTATCATAAAGCTCATTGTAAAGACCGTCCATCTCGTTATAATATTTATCCCATTCGGCCGCTTCCTCAGGCGGTGATATCATTATCATGCCCCTGATCTGCCCCATAATGGCTAGGAACCCAAACCGCCCGAAACGGTAATTCGAATCAAACGTCTTATTCCCGGTGATCTTTTCAAGCTCTTTATCAAGCTCTTTTTTGTCCTTTACCAGATCTTCAGGGCTTAAGTAAATCTTATTGTCGTATTTTTCCTTAAGCGCTTCGTACTTTCTCTTCTGGTTATTGGTTGCATCATCCGGAAGTGGATTGAACTTAAATTTGATTCCCATTTTTCCCTCCTCTATAAAAGACTTTTCTGTTTTTCATTATACACTTTACTCTGTCGGCAGCTATTTTACCATGACAGATCGTTTATCTATATCATATTATACAGATGAAAACCAAAAATGAGCCGGGGGACGGGGTTGCAGAACCATTTTGCAACCAATCAGGGGGGACGGTTCTATGATTGATCTGAAAACTGTCCTGTCCCGGGAATGAAATCAGGAATAAAAGCAACCGGAGACACATAATAAATCAACACACTTACGATGGCTGCTATAGTTCCGACAGGAACCTTTGTGTAGACCTTCTTAATATTAGGCTCTGTCACCAGCAAGGGTTGATATTTGAAAGGAAAATAATAATACATCTAAGCTGTATACTATGATCATAGAATTTATAAAACGGCGCTTTAAGTAGCCTAATCGCAGCAATAATGCTATAATACCTTACCAATAAGGATTCCCTTTGGGAGAACAGAGGGAGTCCTTTGAGGGACTTTCTCTAACTTGGAATAACAGGGAAAGGAGATCTGTTACG
>CACZNY010000245.1 GCA_902782655.1 uncultured Lachnospiraceae bacterium | reverse complement strand
CAGAACGCATGGATCGATGCCATGAAGAAGCTCATGGAGAGCGACAGCAAGTATGCGAAGCTCAATCTTGTAGAGGTAGCTTACGGCGATGACGAGCCTCAGAAGTCTACAGACCAGACACAGGCTCTGCTTCAGAACTATCCCGACCTCAAGGTCATCTGCGCTCCTACCACAGTCGGAATCGCAGCTGCAGCAAAGGTTCTTCAGGATCAGAAATCATCAGTTAAGCTTACCGGTCTCGGACTTCCTTCAGAGATGGCTGAGTATATCGGTGATGACGATGCACATTCATGCCCTTATATGTATCTCTGGAATCCTATCGATCTTGGAAGGCTTGCAGGATATACTTCGATAGCTCTTGTTGACGGTACCATCACCGGTGCTGCAGGCGACAGCTTCACAGCAGGTGAGCTTGGCAACTATACGATAGAAGAGATCGACGGATCCACACAGATCATCCTTGGACCTCCTTTCAAATTCGATCCCAGCAACATCGATGAGTGGAAGACGGTTTATTGATCAGCATAAAGTCATTCTATTTACCACAATGCAGTCAGCCGCACAGGTTTTCCTGTGCGGTTGTTGCATAAGGGGGCATGCGTTTATTATAATCAGACAGAAGGATTTTATATTTTAGAGGGGGATTAATAATGGATCAGTATTTTCTTGCGGTGGATATAGGAGCCAGCAGCGGACGTCATATCCTTGGGAGCGTAAGTAAAGGAAAGCTTGTATTGGAGGAGATTTACAGGTTTCCGAACGGAATGGATGAGCGTGACGGTGTCCTGTACTGGGACACGGACAGGCTTTTCAGGGAGATCCTTGCAGGCATGAAAAAGTGTGCAGAGATCGGAAAGATCCCTGTGAGTGTCGGAGTGGATACCTGGGGAGTGGATTTCGTGCTGCTGGATAAGGATGATAATAAGATCGGAGAAGCCGTCGGTTATCGTGACAGCAGGACTGAGGGAATGGATAAGGAAGTGTTTGATATCATCCCGGAGAAAGAGCTCTATGCAAGGACAGGTATACAGAAGGCTGTCTATAATACGATATATCAGCTTATGGCATTGAAGAAAAAGCATCCGGATGAGCTTGAAAGAGCAGAGACGATGCTGATGATGCCGGATTATTTTCATTTCAGGCTTTCCGGCAAAAAAGTACAGGAATACTCTGAGGCTACCACCAGCCAGCTGGTGGATCCCCGGACAAGGGACTGGGATTACGGGCTTGTGGATAAGCTTGGGTTTCCACGCAGGATCCTGCAGGATATTAAAATGCCCGGCAGCAATATAGGGGGGCTTACGGAAGAGGTACAGAAGGAGATCGGCTATAACTGTGATGTGGTGCTGCCTCCGACCCATGATACTGCGAGCGCGGTGATGGCAGTGCCTACAGATGAAAAAAATATCTGCTACATAAGCTCCGGCACCTGGTCGCTCATGGGAGTAGAGTGTAAGGAGCCGGACTGCTCTGAGAAGAGCAGACTCAGGAACTTCACGAACGAGGGAGGTTATGATGGAAGCATAACCTATCTTACCAACATCATGGGATTGTGGATGATACAGTCTGTAAGAAATAAGCTTGCGCCCGACAGGGGATACGGCGAGATCTGTGAGGAGGCATCAAAGGAAACCATAAGTTCAGTGGTAGACGCGCAGGATGAGGCCTTCCTTGCTCCTGCTGATATGGTAAAAGCCATACAGGATAAATGCCAAAGTACTGGACAGGAGGTGCCTGAGACCCTTCCGCAGCTGGCGGCCGTGATATACAACAGTCTGGCAAAATGCTACGCGGACAAGCTGAAGGAGATCGAAGAGCTGACAGGCAAAAAGTATGACAGGATACATATCATAGGTGGAGGCTCGAACGCCGGATGGCTGAACGAGCTCAGCGCGAAGTATGCGGGAGTACCTGTATATGCAGGTCCGGGTGAAGCAACGGCCTTGGGCAATGTCCTGAGCCAGATGATAGAAAAGAAGCTTTTCGACGGTATAGACGAGGCGCGCAGATGTGTGGCAGATTCTTTTGAGATAAGGGTATATAATTAAAATATGGTCAGCTTTATAGTACCTGTTTATCAGGCAGTAAAAACCTTAGATGCGTGTGTGGCAGGCATACTCTCCCAGACCAATACGGATTTTGAGCTGATCCTTGTGGATGACGGCTCTACGGATGGCTCAGGCCAGCTTTGCGACTCCTTTACGGACAGACGGGTCAGGGTTCTGCATGGGATGAATGCCGGAGCTGCTGCTGCAAGGAACAGGGGGATAGCCGCAGCCAGCGGTGAATGGATCGCTTTCGTGGACAGCGATGATGTGATATCCTCCGCCTTCCTGTCATCACTGATCACGATAGCTTCCGATACCGGAGCAGACATCGTCTCCTGCGGATATGCCAGATGTGAAAGGACGGAGGTATATGATATAAAGTCCTTCTTTAAGCAGAAGGAAGCAGGCCGTCCGAAGGTTTCCGTGTACAAGGATAAGGAGGGCGCAGGCGCTCTTCTTTATCAGAAGGGGTTTATCAGTGCTCCATGGGGGATGATATCGAAGAGAACACTCTGGGAGGATCTTGCTTTCCCTGAGGGAACTGCCGCTGAGGATATGGGAACCATATATCGCCTTTTTCTGAAAGCATCCTGTATCGCCCGGACGGACAATATCCTGTACGGATATGTGCAGAGTGCGGATAACACGGTTTTTTCCACCTCGTCGACCAGGAATCCCGATTATTACGCGCACAGCAGACAGATGCTCATTAATATTAAAAAGAATCATCCGGAGCTGATACGTCCGGCTGCAAGCAGGCATCTGTCAAGCTGCTGCCAGATACTTTCGGAGACCGACCCGGATAACGGAGATCCCGCGGTGAAGGGATTTGTAGATAAGATATACGCGGATATCAGATCCGTGAGACGGATAGTGCTGAGAGACCGTCACGCAAGACTTAAGAACAGAGCGGCTGCTTTTATCAGCTATTTCAGCATATCGGCACTGCATAAGGAACTTAACAGAAGATATCTTAATAGTCTGCCTGCAGCCGGAGTACAGCGTATATGTATGGCGGAGTATCAGGGAAGGTGTGATGAGGAGGGAAGAGCCGTAGGGCATGCTCCCAAGGTGCTGGCTGACTATTTCGGCCTGATATCTGATGACCATGATGTCAGTATCTTTGCACCGAAGACAATAGCTGATGAGATACCCCGGGAAATAAAGAATAAAAGCGACATCTGTCTTCTTCCGCATAATATTGTGATGAAGGGACATGCGCCTGCTTCCGAGAGAGCAGTAAACAAGCTTCGGATGTTTGATAATATACACTATATTCTTAAACACAGCGATGCTGACGTGATATGGTTTTTTAACGTGGAGTTCTATCTGTTTCTGTATCTCATGCTTTTCGGAAACAGGCGTAAAAGGATCGTAGTGACCATATTCCTTGACGGGTATCATACCGGGAGTCTTGCAGGGATAAAGCAGAGGATATTTGAAGCAGGGCAGAGGAAGGTCTATAAATGCATTTCGACCGGTGCGGCTTTCCATTTCAGAAATATGCCGTCGGTCTTTATCCCTGATTATATCTGTGAGGATGCAATATACGCCCCGCTCAGGCTTAATACAAAGGAAAACTATGCGGTCTGTCTCGGTACGATGGATAAGGGCAAGCAGCTTGAGGAGCTTGTAGATGCTTTTTGCCGTATATCATACAGACTTCTCATAGCGGGAAGGTTTTATGATAAGGAGTGGTACAGGTCGCTGAAGGAGAAGGCGTCGGATAATATTGAAATAAGAGATGAGTATCCTAAAAACGATGAATATCTCAGTCTGCTGTCTCACGCCACCTATGCAGTGCTTCCGTACAATGAAAGCAGGTATTCCTTCCAGACCTCGGGGGTAATGCAGGAGGCAGTCTTTACGGATACCATAGTGCTCACCCACAAGGATATACTAAAAGGCAACGGTATCCCCGGGGTAGGTTATGTATCCTATGATGACATAAGCGATGAACTGCTGATGTACGGCGGTAATGATAATTACGACCGGAACAGGGCGATTCTTTCCGAATATGACCGTATGAGAAGGGATGTGTACAACAGGGAAAGCATAAAGGATAAGATAAAGAACAGCCTGTCGGTATGACCGCCAGGCTGTTTTGATGAATGCAGATTGATGATACGATTTACTCGACTACATATGGAAGAAGAGCAAGGTGGCGCGCACGCTTGATTGCTACAGTAAGCTCTCTCTGGTGTCTTGCGCAGCTTCCCGTGACCCTTCTCGGCAGGATCTTTCCCCTTTCGGAGATAAACTTTCCAAGCCTTACCACGTCCTTGTAATCAATGTCACAATCTTTGCCGCAGAATGCACAGACCTTCTTCTTCCTGCGCATGCCGCCTGTCCTTCTGGGTCTGTCTGAATGTTCGTTATTTCTCATGTATGGCATAATCTTGTCTCCTCTAAAAACGATAGTTTATTATCTTACTCAAACCGTACGCAATTACTGTTTGCACTCATTAATTGAATGGCAACTCGTCATCAATCTCATCAGGTACGTTCATGAAGCCGTCTTCGGCAGGTCTGGGCGCTTCATTCTGGGGAGCGCTGTACTGTCCTGAGCCTCCGCCCTGAGACTGGGAATAATCATATGAGGATCCACCACCCTGAGCTTTTTTGCTCTCTCCGAATTCCATATCCTCTACGACTACTTCCGTCGTATATACGGTCTGTCCTTCCTTATTCTGATAGCTTCCTGTCTGGATACGTCCGACAACGTCAAATTTCATGCCTTTTCTGGCATATTTCTCGACAAATTCACCTGTCTTTCCGAATGCGACACAGCTGATGAAATCAGCTGTCTGT
>CACZNY010000244.1 GCA_902782655.1 uncultured Lachnospiraceae bacterium | reverse complement strand
GAGGAGGAGTTAAAAACATGAGCAGAGTGTATAATTTTTCGGCGGGACCTTCGATGCTTCCGCTGGAGGTACTGGAGACAGCACGGGATGAGATGCTTGATTATAAGGGATCAGGGCAGTCCGTCATGGAGATGTCCCACAGATCCAAGGTCTATGACGAGATAATCAAGACGGCTGAAGCTGATTTCAGAAAGCTGGCAGGGGTCCCGGATAATTATAAGTTTTTATTCCTTCAGGGCGGAGCCTCCACGCAGTTTGCCATGATACCGATGAATCTCATGAAGAATAAGGTCGCGGATTATATAGTGACCGGACAGTGGGCAAAGAAGGCCTGGCAGGAGGCCGGGAAATTCGGTACCGCGAATAAGATCGCATCCTCAGAGGACAAAACCTTTACCTATATTCCGGATGTTTCCGATCTTCCCATAAGCGAGAATGCGGATTATGTATATATCTGCCAGAATAACACCATCTACGGCACAAGGTATAAGGAGCTTCCCAATACAAAGGGCAAGGTGCTCGTATCGGATGTATCCTCAATGTTCCTTTCAGAGCCCATGGATGTGACGAAATACGGCATAGTATACGGCGGGGTACAGAAAAATGTAGGCCCTGCGGGAGTCACCATAGTGGTCATAAGGGAGGATCTTATCACGGAGGATGTCCTTCCCGGCACTCCTACGATGCTTAAATACAAGACACACGCGGACAGTGATTCGCTTTACAATACGCCTCCCGCATACAATATCTATGTCTGCGGCCTGGTCTTCAAGTGGCTCATGAAGCTCGGCGGACTCACCGAGATGCAGAAGATCAATGAGAAAAAGGCGAAGATCCTGTACGATTATCTGGATTCCTCAAAGCTCTTCAGGGGGACTGTGGAGCCTGAGTACCGCTCCCTCATGAATGTGCCCTTCGTGACGGATTCCGATGAGCTTAATAAGAAGTTTGTGGATGAGGCTCAAAAGGCAGGCTTCGTGAACCTCAAGGGACACAGGACCGTAGGAGGCATGAGGGCATCCATCTATAATGCAATGCCTGAGGAGGGCGTAAGGAAGCTGGTGGAATTCATGGACAGATTCGAGGGGGAGAATTCATAATGTTTAAGTATAACTGTCTCAATAATATAGCAAAGGTCGGTCTTGACAGCTTTGATAAAAGCTTCGTGCCTGTGGATGATTACAAGGATGCAGACTGTGTGCTGGTAAGATCGGCTGCGATGCATGACCTTGAGCTTCCCGATAACCTGCTTGCGATAGCAAGGGCGGGAGCCGGAGTGAATAATATCCCGCTCGACAGATGCGCCGAAAAGGGAATAGTGGTCTTTAATACTCCCGGAGCAAATGCCAACGGAGTGAAGGAGCTGGTGATAGCTGCCATGCTCTTAGCCTCCCGTGATATAGTGGGCGGCATCAACTGGGTGGAGACCCAGAAGGGTAATGAAAACGTGGCCAAGGACGCCGAGAAGCAGAAAAAGCAGTATGCGGGACACGAGATATCAGGAAAGAAGCTGGGCGTCATCGGACTCGGAGCCATAGGCATAAAGGTCGCAAATACCGCAGTAAATCTTGGCATGGAGGTATATGGCTATGATCCCTATATCTCCGTGGATGCCGCATGGAACCTTTCAAGGTCGGTACGCCATGTGAAGACCGCAGAGGAGATCTATGCCAACTGTGATGTCATCACCATCCATGTGCCCCTCCTTGATTCCACGAAAAAGATGATAAATTCTGATGCCATCAAGCTTATGAAGAATGACGTGATCCTCATCAATCTTGCAAGGGATCTCTTAGTGGATGAGGAGGCTGTGATCTCAGCCTTAAAGATCGGAAAGCTTAAGAAATATGTTTCTGATTTCCCGAATCCCACCACCATAGGACAGGAGGGGGTCATCGTGATACCTCACCTCGGCGCGTCGACTGAGGAGTCCGAGGACAACTGCGCGGTGATGGCAGTGCAGGAGCTTACTGATTACATGCAAAACGGCAATATCAGAAATTCCGTGAACTTCCCCAATATCACGATGGGGGTCTGCGAAAAGGCAGGGCGAATAATGATATTCCACAAAAACAAGGCTAACATGATAACCAAATTCTCAGCCTGCTTCGGAGATGCGGATATCAATATCTCTGAGATGAACAATAAGAGCCGCGGAGACAACGCCGTGACCATGCTCGATGTTGATTCCGAGGTTTCGGATGAGATAATCGAGAAGCTGTCAGCGATAAATGATGTATTCAGGGTAAGGGTAGTGAAATAATGGCAGATGTCAGACCTTTTAAAGCAATAAGACCGGCTGAGGGAAAGGCGGAGCATATCGCGGCGCTCCCCTACGATGTGATGAATACGGCGGAGGCCAGGGAGGAGATAAGACGCGAGCCTCTTTCATTCCTTGCTATCGACAGACCCGAGACAAGCTTTCCTGACGGCTTTGATATGTATGCCCCTGAGGTATATGACAAGGCGAGGGAGCTTTTTGAGGGGATGCTTGAAAAGGGGGATTTCGTACAGGATAAGGAGGAAGCTTATTATATATATGAGCTTACCATGGAGGGCAGATCCCAGACCGGCATAGTGGCGGTCTGCGCTTCCTCCGACTATGAGAACAATATTATCAAAAAGCATGAGAACACCCTTGCAGCAAAGGAACAGGACCGCATCAGGCATATAGCTGCTCTTAAGGCGCAGACGGGACCCATCTTTCTGGCTTACAGGAGACAGGCCGTTATCGACGGGATCACGGCAAAATACAAGGAGGGCAGTCCGGTATTTGATTTCACCTCTCCTGACGGCATAACCCACAGGGGATGGGTGATCTTAGGCAAAGAGGATATAAAGGCTATACAGGAAGCCTTCAGGGGGATAGATGACATCTATATAGCGGACGGACATCACAGATGCGCCTCCGCCGTAAAAAACTGCAGCGAGCTCCCGCCGGAAAAAAGGTATTTCCTTTCGGTGCTCTTTCCCGACAGCGAGCTTAAGATCTATGATTACAACAGGGTGGTACGTGACCTTAACGGCTTGTCCGAGAGCAGGTTTTTTGACAGACTCAGGAAGAAATACCGGATAGAAGACAGGGGAACAGAGCCTGTGAAGCCTTCCAAAAAGGGCGAGATGACCATGTATATCAGCGGAAGATGGTACGCTCTTTCCATAAAGGAGGAGTTTGTCGTTGATGATCCCGTGAGCTCGCTGGATGTAGCCATACTCCAGAATGAGGTGCTGTCCCCCGTGCTTAATATCGAGGATCCAAAGACTGATCCCAGGATCAGCTTCGTAGGAGGGATCAGAGGACTCGGTGAGCTCGTAAGGCTTGTGGACAGCGGGGAGTATGAAGTGGCCTTTGCCATGTACCCTACTTCGATCTCTGAGCTTTTTGCGGTGGCTGACGCGGGAATGCTTATGCCTCCCAAATCCACCTGGTTTGAGCCCAAGCTCAGATCGGGCTTATTCATTAACAGATTTTGTTGAGGAGCCCTGAGGCGGATATATGTTTCCTTCGGTCAGAGCCAACGCTCAGCCAAGCTAAGTACCACGCATTACCAGACTCAGAGAAAATTGTCGATAAATCTCCAATTTCCTCTTCGCCAGGTAATTGCGGGCACTGGATCTCGTCTGAGCTAAGGGCGGCTCCCTATTCCCTCAGGAAACATATATCCGCCTCCTTGCGCCTCATCAAAACCTGTTAATAAACAACCCCGATCT
>CACZNY010000243.1 GCA_902782655.1 uncultured Lachnospiraceae bacterium | reverse complement strand
GTTCTCAAGCGATCCCGCCACTCTGTATGCATCACTTCCCCTTATATCATCAAAACAGGGGTGTTTGATAAGATTGCCTGAAAAGAGAAGTCTTGTCTGTATATTATGCTTCTCGATATATCTTACTGCCTCGTTTCTGGTCACGCTGCAGTCCTTACGCATAGAGATAAGAAAACCGAACCATGACGGATCAGAATCCCTGCATGCTTCAGGAAGTATAAGCTTTTCCTCCGCTCCTGCAGCAGTAAGCTTATCCCTTAAGTATTTCCAGTTATGCTTCCGCCGCTCTATAAATGAGGGGAATTTCTTAAGCTGCTCCACCCCTATTGCTGCCTGAAGATCGGTGGCCTTAAGGTTATAACCCATGTGGCTGTAGGTATATTTATGGTCATAGCCTGCGGGAAGCTCGCCGTGCTGTCCGTCATATCTGTGCCCGCAGAGACCGTCCACTCCGGAGGGACATACACAGTCCCTCCCCCAGTCGCGGTATGAAAGGATCAGTTTATTAAGAAGGGGATCGTCTGTATATACGCATCCTCCCTCTCCCATAGTCATATGATGCGGGGGATAAAAGCTCGATGTGCCGATATCTCCCCAGGTTCCTGTATACTTCGTAATACCGTCAATCGTATACCTTGTTCCCAGGGCATCACAGTTATCCTCTACCAGCCATAACCCGTGTCTGTCGCAAAAAGCCTTCACTTCCTTTATATCAAAGGGATTTCCCAGAGTATGGGCTATCATTACGGCTTTGGTCTTATCGGAATATGCCTCCTCAAGCTTTGAGGCATCTATATTGTACTGGGGTATCGTAACGTCCACAAATACCGGTACGGCACCATACTGGAGTATCGGTGAGACCGTCGTAGGGAAGCCGCAGGCGACAGTGATAACCTCATCCCCTCTTTTTATTCGTCTGTCCCCGAGCTCACGGGCGGTAAGCACCATAAAGGCAAGCAGATTGGCACTTGAGCCTGAATTAACAAGATGGGCATACTTCACTTCTGCCCATTCTGCAAAGCTTTTTTCAAATTCCTCGCAGAAGCGGCCTGCCGTAAGCCAGAAATCGAGCATCGCATCCGCAAGGCTCATCATCTCCTTTTCGTCATATACCCTGGATGCGTAGCTTATCCTGTCCCCGGGCTTAAAGTCTGACTTTGATTCTGCCGGAGCCTTGAAATCCCGGTAATACTGTGCCACAAGCTCTTTTATTCTCTGTCTTGCCTGTTCTTCGGAAATATCTTTTGCCATATGGTTCAACCTTGTTCTCTAAATTATTTATACTTTGCCAATGCGGAACCTGAACCGGGGTCTCCCCGGGGCACTGAGCCCCTCCCGCTCATTTTTTTGTTAAGTCAGCTTCCCCGGCGCCAGATGCGCACTGCGCATCTATACGGCGCTCAAAACATGCCAAAGGGCATGTTTTGCAAAGGGCTGTTTCACCAACTAATCCACGGTGCTTTTCCTGATGCTATTATTGTTTCGAGCATTATGCGCTCGCGCTCGCTGTCCATGCACTGCCAGAAGCCACGGTGGGTATAGCTCATCAGCTCTCCCATATCAGCCAGCTTTTCAAGCACATCACGCTCAAAGATGGTATGGTCACCCTCTATAAAATCAAATACCTCCGGCTCCAGTACCATGTATCCCGCATTTATCGGAGTCACATCTGCTGCTCTTTTTTCCCTGAAGGACCGCACCGAATTATTCTCATCAATATCAAGGACACCCTTTTCCTCTTCCCTTAGCACCGCTGTAAGCGTCGCTATCTTCCTGCTCTTCTTATGAAAGCTGACAACCTTTGATATGTCCACATCGCATACCCCATCACCATAAGTCAGCATGAAGGGTTCATCTCCGATATACTTTTGTATGCGTTTCACCCTTCCTCCGGTCATGGTATTAAGTCCGGTATCCACCACGGTCACCATCCAGGGCTCTATGTGAGCCTCATGCACTTCAGTTACAAGGCTCCCCTGTCTGAAGTCATAGGTTACGTCGCAGTTATCGGTGAAATAATTTCCGAACCACTCCTTTATATACTCCTGCTTATACCCCGCGCAGATTATGAACTCATTGTACCCGTAATATGAGTACTCCTTCATAATATGCCATAATATCGGCTTTCCGCCTATCTCGATCATAGGTTTCGGGCGGTACTGGCTCTCCTCGGATATCCTTGTGCCCTTCCCGCCCGCAAGCAATACAACCTTCATTTAATCTGCCCCATCCTCAAGCATCGGCCGGAGTAAATCCGGCAATTCCAGCAGTTCTTTATTATCGGGTGGCTGTTTGAAAGCTTTCCGTATCTCATTATACACCCGGTTGATCGAATCTTATATTGAAATCCACATCCCCGGTTATTCCCATCACGTGTCCGGTGCTGGAAAACTGCCATATCGAAAAATCATATGGGAAGTAAGGAATATAGTCATCCGTTGCCACATAATCCGCAAACCATTTATCCACATCATCAAGCATTTTGGCATCGAGCATCAGCATAAAGGTCTTGCCGTTGCCGTAAACTATTGTTTCATAGCCGTACTGCTTCATCTCATCGGCAAACGCCAGTACATTCCTGGAATATTCCTCGGCAGAAAGATTCTTTGTCCTGGGCTCCGTGTCATAATTCTCTACCTTTTCCACGTCAAGAGCTATGGGAAGATCTACCTTATTATCCGAGAGAGTCTCTATCACAAACCGGGCTTCTTCCCTTGCCTCTTCCTCATTTACCGCCTGTGTCACGAAGTAGATGCCCACCTCGCTTCCGAGCTCCCTTGCACCTGCAAGGTTGGCCGAGACCTGTGTATCAGCCACCAGCTTACCGGAGGTGTATCCCCTGATCCCCGCTCTTATATAGACAAAATCAGGTATCTGCTCCGCCTCCTTCATCAGCTCCCAGTCTATCTCACCATTGTACTGGGATACGTCTATTCCATAGCTTATGTCCATATCCTCGTCATCATAGGTTATGATGCCTTCCTCTGTGAGCTGTATCTTACTGTCGTCGTATGAATAAGGCCTTAGAGCCGGATCTATCTCCTTAAAATAAAACCTTCCTTCGTCTGCCAGTACGAACTGATCCGAAAAAATAGCCTTAAGGGTTGTAAGGAAGCTCTTACCCTGTTCGGCATATTCCTTTATGGTGCCCATGGTCTTTTGATCCAGCGGGACCATATCGGAAGACAGGCTGTCGGATACCGGTTCTGAAAACGCAATATCCTCTTCCCCTGTCTCTTCATTCTTTGATGCCAGAGCCTCTGCCTCGGATATTTCCTGCTCCTTGTTCAGGGCTATCATAAGGTTTTCGTTATTCTGTGAGAGTCTGGAGTTCTCCTTCTGCAGATCCAGCGCTTTCACCGCAAGTATCACACACAGCACCAAAAGGAGCGCGTCGATTATGGCGAGCCCCTGTATCAGTCTGTATATCCTTTTGGCTTTTTTACTAATAGCTTTTACTTATCTCCTCTTTTTCAGGTTTATCTTGTCAAGATGCCAAAGCTCATCCACATACTCGTGTATGGTACGATCCGATGAGAATTTTCCTGTAGCCGAGACATTGAGTATAGCCTTCTTCGCCCACTCTTTCTCGTTCTTGTAGCATTCCTCTACCTTCTCCTGTGCCTCAGCATAGCTTCTGAAGTCCTTAAGGATAAAGTAAGTATCAGCCTTATTCGTTGACTGGGTATTGAGAAGGGAATTATATATATCCCTGAATCTCTCAGGATCGTCCTTGGCATATGTGCCATTGATAAGCTGCATAAGGACATCTCTCACTTCCTGGTCACTGTTGAAAATGGACATGGGATCGTAACCCCCGTTATTCTCGTAAGCTATGACCTCATCAGAGGACATGCCGAAGATGAACATATTATCTTCTCCGACCTCCTCTGCCATCTCCACATTCGCTCCGTCCATTGTGCCTATGGTCAGCGCACCGTTGAGCATGAACTTCATGTTTCCTGTGCCGGATGCTTCCTTGGAGGCTGTCGATATCTGCTCTGAAACATCTGCAGCTGCAAATATTATCTCAGCATTGGATACTCTGTAGTCTTCAATAAATACGACCTTGAGCTTGCCATTGATCGATGCATCCTTATTTATCACCTCAGCCACGCTGTTGATCAGCTTGATCGTAAGCTTGGCTATCTTATATCCCGCTGCCGCCTTCGCACCGAAAATAAAGGTCCTGGGAGTGAACTCCATGGAAGGATTTGCCTTTATCTTATTGTAAAGATACATCACATGCAGGATGTTCAGAAGCTGTCTCTTATATTCATGCAGTCTCTTTACCTGTACATCGAAAATGGATCTTGGGTTTATCTCGACACCGTTATGCTCGAGTATGTATTTTGCAAGTCTCTCCTTATTCTTGTACTTGATATTCATGAATTCCTTCTGAGCCTTTTTGTCATCAGCATAGACCTCAAGCCCCTTTATGGTAGAAAGATCAGTGATCCAGTCAGGGCCTATGTGATCCGTCACCCACTCAGCCAGCAGAGGATTACCGTGAAGAAGGAACCGTCTCTGGGTAATGCCGTTTGTCTTATTATTGAATTTCTCAGGGAACATTTCATAGAAATCCTTAAGCTCCTGCTTCTTGAGGATCTCGGTATGAAGCCTTGCGACACCGTTCACGGAAAAGCCCGCGCAGATAGCAAGATTTGCCATGCGCACCTGACCGTCATAGATTATCGCCATCTTCCGGATCTTTTCCTGGTCTCCCGGATATTTCTCAGATATATGCAGGCAGAAACGGCGGTTTATCTCCTCAATTATCTGATAAATCCTCGGCAGAAGCCTTGAGAAGAGCTCCAAAGGCCATTTCTCCAGTGCCTCGCTCATTATCGTATGGTTCGTATATGCGCAGGTCCTCGTGGTCACGTTCCATGCCTCATCCCAGGTAAGTCCCTGCTCATCCATCAGTATCCTCATAAGCTCAGGTACAGCCACCGTAGGATGGGTATCATTAAGCTGGAATACATTCTTGTCTGCAAATTTCTTTATATCGTCGTGCTTCCTCATATACTTGGCGACCGCTTCCTGTACCGACGCTGATATGAAGAAATACTGCTGCTTGAGTCTGAGCTCCTTTCCCGCATAATGATTGTCATTCGGATAAAGCACCTCAACGATATTCCTCGCGAGATTATCCTGCTCCACGGCCTTATGATAATCACCCTTATCAAAGGAATCCAGCTCAAAGCACTCTACCGGCTCTGCATCCCAGATACGCAGCGTATTTACGATGCCGTTCCCGTATCCGACCACAGGCATATCGTAAGGGATAGCGTTTACCGACTGATATCCCTCCTGTATGAACTTATTGCGTCCGTCAGAGTCCGTCTCCACCCTGACATATCCACCGAATTTCACTTCCTTCTTATATTCATGACGCCTGAGCTCGAAGGGATTGCCGTCTCTCAGCCAGTCATCGGGAACCTCCATCTGATATCCGTCCCTGATCCTCTGCTTGAACATACCGTATCTGTATCTTATCCCGCAGCCATATGCCGGATATCCGAGAGTCGCCAGAGAATCAAGGAAGCAGGCAGCCAGTCTTCCCAGGCCTCCGTTGCCCAATGCGGCATCAGGCTCCTGATCCTCTACTGCATTCAGATCCACATCCAGCTCCTTCAGAGCTTTCTTAACTTCCTTATATTCGCAGAGATTGATAAGATTGTTTCCCAGAGCGCGCCCCATCAGGAATTCCATCGACATGTAATAAACGGTCTTGGGATCCTGGGCATCCATAGCCTTCTGGGTTTTCATCCAGTTGTCTATGATGGTATCCTTCACTGCATAGCACACAGCCTGATACACCTGCTGTGGTGAAGCCTCCTGCAAAGTCCTCCTGTAGAGCACCTTGACCTGCTCCCTGACTTCCTTCTTGAAGGCTTCCTTGTCGAAATTGCTGTTCAAAGTTAACATACGCACTCTCCTTCTAAAGTATAATAATGACTTTTGTTCTTCAAAACCGTAAATCCCTGCCTGCACCGCAGGCTTGAGCGGGTAACCACAGGTTCATCCGTTCAAGCCGGGCTGCATTAATTCTTTTTCACTCCGAGAACCACATGCTCTCCGTTGATATCCCACTCCTTGCTATATCCGTCCACAGCTCCTGTAACGATATCCGACGCCATGACCTCCTTAAGCACAAAGTCCTTATTATCGGACATATACCTGGCCAGTACATCATTATCCTTCTCAAATACCGTGATCACGTCCATGACCTCAAAACCGGCTTCCTTCCTCATGGTCTGTATCTTGGAGATAAGCTCCCTCACAAACCCCTCCTCGATAAGCTCCGGGGTAAGATTCGTATCGAGGACTACAGTTACCTTATTATCCCCCTGCTCCACGAAGCCTTCCTTTGACGTCATCTCTATAAGAAGGTCATCCTTTCCAAGCACTATTTCAGTGCCGTCCACCTCAAACTTCAGATTCTCTCCGTCATTCAGTCTGTCCATGGCTTCATTGCCGTCAATACTGCCGAGATATTCCTTTATTCCTCCAAGCTGCTTGCCGTACCTGGGTCCTACCGTACGAAGCTGGGGCTTGAAGGTATAGGTCGTATATCCCCTCACATCATCAGAGAATTCGACCTCCTTGACATTAAGCTCATCCGCCACGATCTCAGTATAGAAACCGGAAAGAGTCTGCTCCGCCTTCACATACATCTTTGCTATGGGCTGACGGTTCTTGATATTGACCGCATTCCTCGCCGCGCGTCCAAGCACCACGATATCAAGCACTTCCTCCATATCCTTCTCAAGCTTCTCATCCACCATGCTCTCATCGCATACCGGATAGTCAGTCAGATGTATGGATTCAGGCTGGCTCTTATCCACCGACAGCACAAGATTCTGATATATCTCCTCTGTCATGAAGGGTATCATGGGCGCCGCTGCCTTTGATATGGTCACAAGGCAGGTATAGAGGGTCATATAGGCATTGATCTTATCCTGCTCCATGCCTGAAGCCCAGAATCTCTCCCTCGACCTTCTTACATACCAGTTGCTCATATCGTCCACAAATTCCTGAAGGCACTTTGCTGCCTCAGTTATCTTATATTCATCAAGGCAGGCGTCTGTCTTCTTCACACAGGAATTAAGCTTTGAAAGTATCCACTTATCCATTACCGCAAGCTTCTCGGGCTCCAGCTTATACTTTGAAGCGTCGAAATCATCTATATTTGCGTAGAGCACAAAGAAAGCATAGGTATTCCAGAGTGTTCCCATGAATTTCCTCTGGCACTCCACCACAGCCCTGTCATGGAATCTGTTTGGAAGCCAGGGTGCCGAATTAATATAGAAATACCACCTTATGGCATCAGCCCCGAATTGATCCAGCGCCGCAAAGGGATCCACCGCATTACCCTTTGACTTGCTCATCTTCTCTCCGTTTTCATCGAGCACAAGTCCTAATACGATGACATTTTCATATGCCGGCTTTCCGAAAAGCAGAGTGGATTCCGCATGCAGGGAATAAAACCATCCTCTTGTCTGATCCACAGCCTCGGAAATGAAGGCTGCAGGATACTGACTGTCAAACAGGTCTTTATTCTCAAAGGGATAATGATGCTGGGCAAAGGGCATCGCTCCGGAGTCAAACCAGCAGTCTATGACCTCCGGCACTCTCTTCATCCCGCTGCCGCATTTTTCGCACTTAATGGTAAACTTATCAATAAAGGGTCGGTGAAGCTCGACCGTCTTTGCCTCTTCAAGACCCGTGAGCTTAAAGAGCTCTTCTCTGGATCCTACGGAAAGCCTCTCTCCGCAGTCCGGACATTCCCAGATATTTAATGGAGTTCCCCAGTATCTGTTTCTCGAAACCGCCCAGTCCTGTATATTGTTCAGCCACTCGCCGAATCTCCCGCTCCCGATATTAGCAGGTATCCAGTTGATCTTCTTATTGTTTTCGATCATCTGGTCCTTTACTGCCGTGACCTTGATAAACCATGACTCACGGGCGTAATAGATGAGCGGAGTATCACATCTCCAGCAGAAAGGATAGTCATGCTCAAACTTAGGGGCTGAGAATAAAAGCCCTCTCTTATCAAGATCCTTCAATATCTCAGGATCTGCGTCCTTTACGAAAAGCCCCGCTACCGGAGTTTCCTCTGTCATGAGACCTTTCTCGTCCACAAACTGTACAAGCGGAAGGTCATTTTCCCTGCCGACCCTTGCGTCGTCCTCACCGAAGGCAGGAGCGATGTGCACCACTCCGGTACCATCTTCCATAGTCACATAGCTGTCAGCCACGACATAGTGCGCTTTTTTATGCTGCCTTTCCGCTTCCTTTCCGGAGCACTCAAAAAGCGGTATGTATTCCGTGCCGCAAAGCTCTGTACCCTTGCAGGTCTTTCTTATCTCATAGGGTGATGTGGGTGCCTCGTCTCCGCCCAGAACCTTCTCCAGAAGCGCCTTCGCCATTATGTAGATATAGCCGTCGGCCGTTTTCACCTCTGCATATTCCTCATCGGGATTCACACAGAGAGCCACGTTCGAGGGCAGCGTCCACGGTGTGGTGGTCCAGGCAAGTATGTATTTGTTTTCCTCTCCGCCTTTAACCTTAAATCTCGCTATGGCAGAGCGTTCCTTTACAGCCTTATACCCCTGCGCCACCTCATGTGACGAAAGAGGCGTCCCGCATCTCGGACAGTAGGGCACGATCTTGAAGCCTTTGTAAAGAAGTCCCTTGTCATATATCTGTTTTAAAGCCCACCACTCTGACTCTATGAAATCATCGTGATAGGTTACGTAGGGATCATCCATGTCGGCCCAAAAGCCTACCTGTCCGGAAAACTTCTCCCACATTCCCTTATACTGCCAGACTGACTCCTTGCACTCCTTTATAAAGGGCTCAAGGCCATATTCTTCTATCTGATCCTTGCCGTCGAGGCCGAGCTTTTTTTCAACCTCAAGCTCCACGGGAAGCCCGTGGGTGTCCCAGCCCGCCTTCCTGGGTACGAAATATCCCTTCATAGTCCGGTATCTGGGGATCATATCCTTTATGACCCTGGTCAGGACATGACCTATATGAGGCTTGCCGTTCGCAGTCGGGGGGCCGTCATAAAATGTATAGGTGGGACCGTCCTTACGGATTTCCATGGACTTTCTGAAGATGTCCTCATCCTTCCAGAATTTCTCGACTTCCTTCTCTCTGTCTACAAAGTTTAGATCCGTG
>CACZNY010000242.1 GCA_902782655.1 uncultured Lachnospiraceae bacterium | reverse complement strand
GCGGGCTACACCGAGGCTTTTGGAAATGTGCTATCAGGTGAGCAGGCAAGCATTTGGTGTAGTTAAATAAAATACGCTACACTAGATCTCGTCTGAGCTAAGGGCGGCTCCATATTCCCTCAGGAAACATATATCCGCCTCAGGGCGCGCACATAAAAAAATGGTATTAAACTGAATGGAGAGATTAAAATGACTAAGAAACTTTACAATCTGATGGACTGGGCTGAGATCGAGGCTGTGACCTATGCTGAGGAGGATCATCCCAAGGCGGTGCTCGGAGCGCATCCTGTCAGGGGAGGACAGACGCTCGTTACCACATATCAGCCTGATGCTTCCGAGGTCTCGGTGAAGGTCAAAGGCTCAAGGAGTGCCGTAAAGATGGAGCTTGCCGACGAGGACGGCTACTTCGCGGCGCTTGTAAAGAATAAGGAGCCCTTCGAGTATGAGCTTGTGATAAAGGACAGGGAAGGCAAAGAGGCGTCGGTGAAGGATCCTTATTCATTTGCTGACAGCATCACCAAGAGAGATGTCCAGAAGTTTAATTCAGGCATACATTACAGGGTATATGACATTTTAGGCTCCCATATCATGAAGCTGAACGGAGTGCAGGGAGTGCGCTTTGCGGTCTGGGCTCCTGATGCCATGAGGGTTTCAGTGGTTGGGGATTTCAACGGCTGGGACGGGCGTATCCATCAGATGGAGAGGCTTTTTGATTCCGGCTTGTTCGAGCTTTTCATCCCGGATGTTGAAGAAGGTGAAAAGTACAAGTATGAGATAAAGCTTCATTCCGGACAGACGGTCATGAAGAGAGATCCGTACTGCTTCATGAAGGAGGATAATGATGATGCCGCCTCCATAGTATATGATCTTGACGCGCTACCCGGGGCTGACGGAGCATGGCTTGAGGAGAGGGGAGAGAAGCAGTCATCATCTGCTCCCATAAGCATATATGAACACCACGGAACGGATTTTTCAAAGAACGGCGCAAAGGACATCATAAAGTATGTGAATGACTACGGCTACAGCCATGTGGCAGTGGATGCGCCCTTTGATCCGCTGTATATAGCGGCCGGCGACCCGAAGGAGGTCACAGCCTTTACGGATGCCCTGCATAAGGCAGGGATAGCAGTGCTGGTACGCTGGGCTCCGGCTTCCTTTACCTGTGAGGAGGGGGGACTTGCCATGTACGACGGTACCTGCCTGTATGAAGACGGTGACGGCAGGAGGGCTTATGTTCCCGGCTCCGACAGGAAGTATTTCAATCTCGGCAGGGACGGGGTGAAGGATTATCTTCTGGCAAACGCAATGTTCCTGCTGGATGTCTTTCATTTCGACGGCCTCATCATATCCGATACCGCAAGGATGCTCTATCTTGATTACGGCAAGAGCGAGGGAGGCTGGACTCCCAATATGTACGGCGGGAATGAAAACCTTGATGCCATTGATTTCTTCAGGCAGCTAAGCCTTACGCTCCATAAGTATTCCTCCGACATCCTGCTGATCTCGGATGACGATACAACCTTCCCCGGGATCACAGCCTCCATTGATGATGAGGGACTGGGCTTTGATTACAAGATAAACCACGGATGGAGCAGGGATGTGCTGGGGTATCTCAGGCAGGAGCCTCTGGGACGTTCGAACCATTACAATGAGATCTGTTTCCCCATGATATATCAGTATAATGAAAGGTTCATCCTTCCACTGTACGATATTGCGGACATATGGAACGAGATGCCGGGAGACAGGGATGAGAAGTTCGGAAATCTTAAGACCCTTATCGCATTCTTCATCGTACATCCCGGAAAGAAGCTTATCTCATCCGGAGCCGTGGAAGGCAGGGGAAAGGATATAAAGGCGGTACAGTCACTTATTAAAGACATCCTCGCCTTTTATAATAATAACAGCACCCTGTACTCCGGCGATATGGAGCCTCAGGGCTTCGAGTGGATAAACAATATTTCCGCAAGGGAAAACATCCTTGTCTTTTCAAGGAGAGGGACAAAGAAGGACGAGCTTTTCGTGGTGGTGGCAAACTTCGCCAATGTGCCCCACAAGGGCTATAAGATCGGAGTGCCAAGAGCCGGCAGATACAGCGAGGTGTTTTCATCTGATGCCGAGAAGTATGACGGCTTCGGCTTCGTCAATAAGAATCCGATATTTTCCGAGGAGTCCGAATGTGACGGCAGGAATGATTCCATCCGCATAAGGGTGGCGCCCCTGTCAGTGGCCGTATATAAGTACTCTCCGGACAAGACATCAAAATGACTTGACGCTTCAGACAGGGAATGATAAGATGTGTCAGATGCCGTTATGGCTCAGTTGGTAGAGCAACGCATTCGTAATGCGTGGGTCGAGTGTTCGAGTCACTCTAACGGCATTAAACCCGCAAGGTCTTTTAAGACTTTGCGGGTTTTCTTGAATTATGGGCAGAAATAAGCTATGATTTATTGATTACTGTTAAATCTTAGGATCTGTTAATAAATAATTTTTGAATGAAAGATCGGGCTTTCATTCGGAAATCCCGCGGTAATGATGCAATGGCAGACCGGAAACACATAAGACTTCGGAGGTTATTGTTTTGGAGATAAGAAGGGTAGAACCGGAAACTACGGATGTACTGATGCATGCTGATGAGGTTGGAAGACGTGCAGTGAGGCACCAGCAAAGACCGAGGAGGGAAAGGCACGAAGAAGGAGATGATCTTGTATTCGGTGCCATCCCCAAGTCCACTCTCGGCATCATAAGCCTTGTGCTGCTCTTTGCAATGGCTCTGATCTTCGGAGTCAAGGAGCTCGAGATAAGCATACCTGTCTATCTCATAGTGCTGGTAGTCTGTACGGCGATGGGGCTGCTTTTATCCGGTGCGCCGGGCTTTGTTTCGGTGCTTGTATCCGCGCTGCTCATCATAGTAGGTGCGATAACCGCAAAATCCGTTGACTATCTCTTTCCGGCAGTGGCATTGGGTGTTGCCATGCTGGTTTCGGCATCGCTCATAATGAGGAGAGAATAAATATGGCAAATCTATGGGGGGGAAGATTTACGGAGGCCACGGATGCATCCGCATACAGATTCAACCAGTCCATATCCTTTGACAGCAGGATGTATGCAGAGGATATAGAGGGCTCCATGGCTCATGCAGAAATGCTCGGAAAGCAGGGCATCATATCTGAGGAGGACAGCCTGCAGATCATAGAGGGTCTTAAGGGTATCAGGGAGGATATCGATGCGGGAAGGCTTCAGATATCCGAAGAGGCAGAGGACATACACAGCTTCGTGGAGTCGGTCCTTACAGAGCGCATAGGAGCTGCGGGAAAGAAGCTTCATACCGGCAGATCCAGGAATGACCAGGTAGCTCTTGACATGAAGCTCTATACGAGAAAGCAGATCAGGGCAGCAGATGCGGAGCTGAAAAAGCTTCAGGAGGCTCTGCTTGCCATAATGGAGGAAAATACCGAGACCTATATGCCGGGGTTCACCCATCTGCAGAAGGCACAGCCCGTGACCCTTGCCCATCATATGGGTGCATATTTTGAGATGTTTATAAGAGACAGACAGAGGCTTGCCGATATATATGAGAGGATGGATCTTTGCCCCCTCGGGGCGGGAGCGCTGGCCGGCACCACCTACGGGCTTGACAGGGAGATGACTGCGTCCCTTCTTGATTTCAAAGGCGGCCCCACGAGAAATTCCATGGATTCCGTATCGGACAGGGATTATCTTATAGAGTTCCTTGCGGCTCTTTCTGTCATTATGATGCACCTTTCGAGATTTTCGGAGGAGATCATAATCTGGAACTCAAATGAGTACCGGTTCATCGAGATAGATGACAGATACAGCACCGGCTCATCTATCATGCCGCAGAAGAAGAATCCCGACATAGCCGAGCTTGTAAGGGGAAAGACGGGACGGGTATACGGCGCTTTGATGTCCTTGCTTACCACTATGAAGGGCATACCTCTTGCCTATGATAAGGATATGCAGGAGGATAAGGAGGTTTCCTTTGATGCCATGGACAACGTAAAGGACTGCATCAGGGAGTTTACCGGGATGATGGCTACGGTAAGCTTCAATAAGGATGTGATGGAGGAGAGCGCGAGGAGGGGCTTTACCAATGCCACTGACGCCGCCGATTATCTCGTGAAGAAGGGAGTCCCCTTCAGGGACGCCCACTCTGTAGTCGGAAGGCTGGTATTGAAATGCGTGGACAGGGGCATAGCCCTTGATGATCTTACGATAGATGAATATAAGACCGAGAGCGCTGTGTTTGAAGAGGACATTTATGATGCCATATCCATGAAGACCTGTGTGGAGAAGAGGCTGACTAAAGGCGCCCCGGGAAGGGCACAGATGCTTGAGAACATAGAATACTATAAAAAGTACCTGGAGGAGTGATCATGGAAAGAAAATTAAAAGCTGCGATCCTTGGCGGGACCGGAATGGTGGGACAGAGATTCATTTCACTGCTTGAAACGCATCCCTGGTTTGAAGTGAAGACAATAGCTGCGAGCCCCAGATCCGCCGGAAAGACCTATAAGGAGGCCGTGGGAGAGAGGTGGAAGCTTGAAAAGCCCATGCCGAAGGAAGTGGAGGATATGACAGTCCTCGATGTGTCAGATGTGAAGAAGGTCGCAGAGGATGTGGATTTCTGCTTTTCTGCAGTGGATATGACTAAGGATGAGATACGGAGGATAGAGGAGGAGTATGCGAAGGCGGAAACTCCCGTCGTATCGAACAATTCGGCTCACAGATGGACTCAGGATGTGCCGATGCTCATACCTGAGATAAATCCTGAGCATGCTGATATCATAGAGTATCAGAAAAAAAGACTCGGTACAAGGAACGGCTTCATAGCCGTGAAGCCAAACTGCTCGATACAGGCCTATGCACCTGCCGTCAGCATATGGAAGGAATGGGAGCCTCAAAGGCTTGTGGTTTCAACCTATCAGGCCATATCCGGTGCAGGAAAGACCTTTAAGGACTGGCCCGAGATGGAGGGCAACGTGATCCCCTATATAGGCGGAGAGGAGGAAAAGAGCGAAAAAGAGCCGCTTAAAATATACGGCCATATTGATAAGGACGCCGGCGTCATAGTGCCTGCAGAAGGCCCGCTCATCACCTCACAGTGTATAAGGATACCGGTGCTCAACGGACATACGGCTTCGGTTTTCATTGATTTTGGCAAAAAGCCTTCAAAGGAGGAGCTCATAGAAGCTCTCATCTCCTATGAGGGAGAGCCGCAGAGGCTGAAGCTGCCTTCGGCTCCGAAGCAGTTCATACAGTATCTTGAAGACGACAACAGGCCTCAGGTGACCCTGGACGTGGATTTTGAGAGAGGCTTCGGCATTTCCATAGGACGCTTAAGGGAAGATACCCTCTTTGATTACAAGTTTGTCGGACTTGCACACAATACGATAAGGGGAGCTGCCGGAGGGGCAGTGCTTGGAGCTGAGCTTCTTACCGCGAAGGGATATATCAGGGCAAAATAAATGGTTCCGGACTACGAGGGGATAGATCAGAAGATAAACGATATGATCCACAGATTCAACCGCGGTATCGACGTGCGGGAGGATCTTAAGGAGATCTATGCCCTTTTGGGTGTAGTCAGGGTCTCGGTTCTCTTAGCCTATGAAAAGGATCCTTCCTCCAGACTTATAGTTCCTGAGTTTGTCGTAGAGGATGAAATGGCAGAGGATGGTTCCTTAACGCTTTTTGAGAGCAGCAGTGAATACGGTGAGTTCATGGAGTTTGTCTATCCCAAGCCTGACGGCAATGAAGCCGCCGTAAAATGGTATTTGGCAAAAAGGATCTCAAAAAGCCTGCTGGATGAAGAACGTTATCAAAGGGTGGCCGATAAGCTTTTCCTGATCCAGAGCGTGAAAAACCTCCGCAGGATGCTTGACTTTGCCAGAAATCATGATCCGCTTTCCGGGATCCCCAATGGCATGGGGATAAGGAGGCTCTATAAGGAGGCTCTTAAAGAGAATCCGGAAGTGAATTATGCCGTCCTCTATATCAATCTCCAGAATTTCAAATATTTCAATGAGCGCTTAGGCTCAAGCGGCGGAGATGAAGTGATCATCCAGTATTCCCGCAGACTGACTCTTCTGGTGGCGCCTGATGAGGGTGTATGCAGACTGGGAGGGGATAATTTCCTGATGTTTGTAAGACCCGAGAATCTTGACGGACTTATCAATAAGCTGTCCTCTTTTACAATAGACAACCTTGAGTCTGCGCCTGACAAGACCTTCAGCATTTCCGCCTGGATAGGCATAGATGCTCTTGGAACCGGAGAAGATTTTGGCTCGAGGATAGGAAGGGCAAGCATTGCCAATATGTTTGCAAAGCAGAGGATCAAGCAGCCGGTGGTTTATTATTCCGAGAAATTCAATGATATGCTGAAAAACAACAAGCATATTGCTGAAATCTTTCTGCCCGCAATTAAAAACCATGAATTCAGCGCTTTCTTCCAGGCAAAGGTGAATATGAGGACAGGAGAGCTCAAGGGCTTCGAGGCTCTCTGCCGGTGGAAGCATAATGGAGAATTCATCTTCCCGGATCAGTTCATTCCGGTGATAGACAAGCTGGGCTTCACCTGTGAGCTTGATATGGAGATCTTAAGGTATTCCTGTGAGTGCATAAGGAAATGGCTCGACATGGGACTCATACCTCCTGTTATATCCGTTAACTTCTCAAGAAAGGATATCTTTGTCCCTGATATAGAGCAGAATATCAAAAACACGGTGGATGAATTCGAGATCATGCCTGCCTATATAGAGATCGAGATAACCGAGACCTCCACGGAGGCAGAGTATGCAAGGATAATAGAATTTACGAAAAGACTCAAGGCGATGGGCTTCAGGATAGCCATAGACGACTTCGGAACCGGCTATTCCTCCCTGTCCCTTATCCATAATATCAATGCGGATGTGATAAAGATAGACAAAAGCTTTGTCACCTCCATCCATAAGGATTCCAGGACAGAGGTCTTAGTCGAGAGCATTATAAACATCGCAAGGAACCTGGATATGGATCTGGTAGCCGAGGGAGTGGAGACTGAAGAGGAAGGAAAAACGCTTATCCAGCTTGGCTGTGATCTGGCTCAGGGCTATTATTACAGCCGTCCCGCGGACTTTGATGCCACGACTTCGGTGATAAGGGATATCCGCTTCAGCCCGATAGGAGCCGACTGACTTGGGAAAGACTCTGATTATCACCGAAAAACCCTCTGTCGCCAGGGAATATGCCTCCATACTTCATGTGAACGGCAGGGGGGACGGCCTCATAGAGAATGATTCCTATGTCATAACCTGGTGCGTGGGACATCTGGTGGAAATGTCCTATCCCGATGCCTATGATGATAAATACAAAAAATGGAATCTTCAGGATCTCCCGTTTCTTCCCGCAGAGTATATTTACTCGGTGATACCCTCATCAAAAAAACAATATAAGGTCGTGAATACCTGTCTGCACAGAAAGGATATTTCAGTGGTGCTCTGGGCCGGCGACTCCGGGAGGGAGGGGCAGGTCATAGAAGAGCTTATCCGCATGAAGGGCGGAGTCAGGGAAGGACTCACGGAGCGCAGGGTCTGGATAGATTCCACCACTGAAGAAGAGATAAAACGCGGCATGGATGAAGCCAGGCCTTATGAAGACTACAGGAATCTTGCGAATGCCGGCATAATGCGCGGCATCGAGGATTATTCCATGGGGATCAATTTTTCAAGGGCGCTCTCCGTAAAGTACGGGAGGATGATGAATGAGGCCGCCGGAACAAAGAAGTACTCTGCCATAGCAGTGGGAAGGGTCATGTCCTGCGTGCTCGGCATGGTGGTACGGCGGGAGCGGGAGATAAGAGATTTTACCGAGACTCCCTTTTACCGGCTCAGTGCCGTTTTCACTAAGGAAGAGGCCTCCTTTAACGGTGAGTGGAAGGCGGTAAAGGGCTCCGGGTATTTTGAGTCCCCTCTGCTGTACTCCGAGAAGGGCTTTAAGGAGAAGAAGGACGCTGAGGAGCTTCTAAATGCCCTTAAGGAATATAAGAGCGGGCTCATCTTTAAGGTGGATAAAAAAGAGGAGAATAAAAAGCCGCCCTTACTGTATAATCTGGCGGAGCTTCAGGCGGCCTGCAGCAAGAGGTTCAGGATAAGCCCTGATGAGACCCTTGACATAGCTCAGACGCTTTATGAGGCGAAGCTTACCACCTATCCGAGGACCGATGCAAGGGTACTTACTGAGGCTGAGGCCAAGGAGATCACGAAGAATCTCGGAGGGCTGTACCGCTACACCCCGGTAAAGGACTTCGTCCTGCGCATAAGGGACGAGAAGCTGTACGAGGGATTGGAGAAGACAATGTATGTGGACGATTCCAAGGTTACAGACCATTACGCCATCATACCTACGGGTGACGTTTCAAGGCTGGGATCGCTTTCCGATCTGCAGCGCTCGGTCTATGACATGATAGTGCGCCGCTTCCTGTCCATATTCTATCCTCCGGCGGTATTTGCGAAGGTGCAGCTTCAGACCGCCGTTGCCAACGAAAAATTCTTTACCAATGTGAAGGTATTAAAAAGTCCGGGCTTCTATGAGATAACGGGACAGGATAAGCCGAAGAAGGAAGCGGAGAGTGAGGAGGAGAAGTCCTCCGAGGAGGATGAGGAATCCACAAGCTCCGATCTTTTAGAGCTTGTGTCGAACCTTAAGAAGGGGGATATAGTCGGCCTTTCGGATATTGTGATCAAGGAGGGCAAGACCACCCCGCCGAAGAGATATACCTCGGGTTCAATGATCCTTGCCATGGAAAACGCAGGGCAGCTTATAGAGGATGAGGAGCTTCGGGCAGAGATAAAGGGCTCGGGCATAGGCACCTCAGCCACAAGGGCAGGTATCATAGAGAAGCTTATAAAGACGGATTATCTGAAGCTCAATAAAAAGACCCAGGTACTCACTCCCTCTGCTATGGGGGAGATGATATACGAGATCATATTCATGACCATGCCCTCCATGCTTGAGCCGAAGATGACGGCAAGCTGGGAGAAGGGGCTTTCGCAGCTGGAGAGGGGAGAGATAACTCCCGAGGTCTACAGGAAGAAGCTCGAGGCTTATGTGGCAAAATATGTGGAGCTCGTTAAGTCAAGGGATCTTTCACAGGCTGTGGCCGGGAAGCTTAAGGAAGTAGCAGGCGTGAATAAGCCCGGTACGGGAAAGAAGAGCAAGCGGGGGGAGGATAATGGACAGCGCAAAGGTTAAGGAGCTGTATACACTTGAAGAAAGCATGGCGGGAGAGTGGCTTAAGGGCTTCGAGTATCCCTGGGAGGCGCTTAAGGAGATAGGCTATATAATAAAAAAGCTCGTCAGGCATCTGGATCTTGATATATATGAAAAGCGGGGCGAGGATATATGGATAGCAAGGAGCGCCGTCATATGGCCCACCGTATCCGTGAACGGCCCCTGCATCATAGGGGAAAGGACTGAGGTCAGGCAGTGCGCCTTCATCAGAGGAAATGTCCTGGTGGGAGATGACTGCGTTATTGGCAATTCCACCGAGCTTAAGAATGTGATACTCTTCAATCATGTTCAGGTTCCCCATTACAACTATGCAGGGGATTCGATCCTCGGCTTTTATTCCCACATGGGCGCAGGCTCCATTACCTCGAATGTGAAGTCGGACAGATCAAACGTTTCGGTGAAGGATCCTCTGACAGGGGAAAAGATTGATACCGGACTGAGGAAGGTCGGTGCCATGCTCGGTGATCATGTGGAGGTAGGCTGCAATGCGGTGCTTAATCCGGGGACGGTGGTAGGCAGGAATACGAGCATATATCCTCTTTCAAACGTCCGGGGAGTGATACCGGCCGACAGCATCTGCAAAAGCTCCGGCTGCATTGTCAGCAGG
>CACZNY010000241.1 GCA_902782655.1 uncultured Lachnospiraceae bacterium | reverse complement strand
TGGCGCTCAGAGCCGGTGATAAAAGGCTTATGGCAAATATCCCCAGGGAGCTCCCGATGCTGATAATATCGGGGGCAGAGGATCCCGTGGGTGAAATGGGAAAGGGAGTCCGCCGTATGTATGAGCTTTACAAGGCCTGCGGTCTGAAAAATATAAAGCTGGATATACGTCCGGGTGACAGACATGAGGTCCATAACGAAGAGGACAGGTTTCAGGTTTTTGAAGAAATAAAAGATTTTGTGTATGGAGGAGCATTATGAAAAAAGCAGTTTCAGTTCTTCTTGCAGCTTTGCTGTGCGTGAGTTTTACGGTGCAGACGTTTGCCGGTTCTTCTTCTCCGGAGGTAATAACCTTTGGAGGAGGCGGAGCAGAAAACAGCGATACCAAGGATAAGAATAAGCCGTATCTGGCATTGGGACAGGATCTTTCCCAGGATCAGCTGGCTGTCGTTCTGTCTGCCATGGGGCTTGCCGGGACGGATCTTTCGGGCTACAACATAGTATATGTTACCAATGCGGAGGAGCATCAGTACCTTGACCAGTACATTTCCCCGTCGGTGATCGGTACGAAGTCGCTTTCCTCGGTGCTTGTAAAGCCTGCGGAATCCGGACACGGGATCAATGTCACTACCTACAATATCAATTACTGTACTACAGGCATGTATAAGAATGCGCTTCTTACGGCAGGAGTGGAGAATGCTGACATTATCGTGGCAGGACCGACCTCTATATCAGGGACGGCCGCTTTGATCGGAGCATTAAAAGCCTATGCGGATATGAAGGATGAGAAGCTTGATGAAAAGGCTTTGGATACATCCTTAAATGAGCTTGTCACCACCGGACAGATAGAGGAGGCTCTTAACGGAGCATCGAAGGAGGACGTGGAGGCTATGATAGCCTTCATTAAGGCAGAGATAGCCGGGAAGAACCTGAACAGCCGAGAAGAGATAGACGCCGCAGTACGCAAGGCGATCAAGGATTACAACGAGATGGAGGATGCAAACTGGTCTCTTTCAGAGGATGAGATAAATCAGATTGTGGATCTCATGGTAAAGATAAAGGCGCTGGGTATTGATTATAATACTCTGCTGGATCAGGCGTCCGACATTTATGCGAAGTTCGGAGACAAGCTGTCGGCAGATGACCTGAGCTCGCTTGCTGCCAAAGGAGTGGCCGAGAGCATAAAGGAGAAGGTAGGAGGGGTCTTTACCGGTATATACGAGGGCATGAAGACTTTCTTTTCCAAGATTTTCGGCGGATGAGCGGGAAGATAAAGGTAAGGTTCATCAGCAGGGAAGAATACAGGCCGGCTATGGCTCTCTGCTGGCGGGTGTTCTGCGAGTTTGAGTCCGGTATCATAGGGAGAGACGGGATGGAGAGCTTCAGCAGGTTTATAAATGATGAAACTCTTCACACGGTTTTTCTAAACGGGGGCTTTCCTGTCATAGCGGCTTACGATGATGATAGCATGGTCGGTGTGGCGGCAGTGAGAAGCGGCCCGCATCTTTCTCTGCTTTTTGTGGAGGGCTGCTATCAGCAGATGGGTGTAGGGACTGCCCTTGTAGATTATTTCAGGGACTGGCTGCTTGCTACCAGAAGCTGGCTCGGCGGATCGAGACTTACGGTGAATGCATCAGTTACGGGGCAGGGTTTTTATCACAAATTGGGGTTCAGGGATACAGGGCCTTTGTCAAAAAAGGACGGGATCGATTATACGCCCATGGTGCTGGAGCTGGATCGTAAATTTTAATTATGGAAGGGGTACATACGGGGATGATAAGTAATCAGGTGATACAGAAAGCATTGGATGATATAAAGGAGATATCAGGGGTGGATCTTGCCGTAATGGAGCTGGACGGCACACAGGCAGCGGCAACTTTTACTACAGATAAGATATCCTCTGTCTCTATAAGGTCATTTATCGACTCGGGAGCGGAGGACAGCAGGAGCGGAGGATATCAGTATTACAGGATAGCCGGTGACGGGGTTACCAATTACGTCCTTATCACTCCGGGATCAGATTCAAAGACAGAGATGATAGCCCGCATTGCCTTATCCGAAATGTCGGCGCTGTTCGGCGCATATAAAGAAAAGATGGATAAAAATGCTTTTTTCCAGAATCTGATCATGGATAATATGCTGGTTGTGGATATATACAGCAGGGCGAAAAGACTGCTGATCCCTACAGACAGTGTCAGATGTGTTTTCATAGTCGAGACAGAGGGCAGCAATGATATTTCAGGGATCGATACATTACGGTCTATATTCCCCTCGGGAGCGGATGATTATGTGACTGAGGCTGATGCTAAGACTTACGTGGTAATAAAATCCCTTGATCCCTCTGAGAGCATGGAGGATCAGATAAAGGAAACGGCAGGCATGCTGGTAGATACCATGAATACCGAGGCAATGGTGAAGGTGCGCGTTTCATACGGAAAAGTGGTCTCGGAGATAAAGCAGGTATCGTCGTCCTATAAGGAAGCGAAGATGGCTATGGAGGTCGGCAAGATCTTTTATCAGGAGAGGAGCATTCTTTCATATGATACGCTGGGCATAGGCCGTCTCATTTATCAGCTGCAGCCTTCATTGTGCGAGGTTTTCCTGCATGAGATATACGGTGAGGATATCCCGGATCATCTGGATGAGGAAACCCTTAATACGATCAATAAATTTTTTGAGAACAATCTGAATGTGTCAGAGACGTCAAGACAGCTTTTTGTACACAGGAATACTCTGGTCTACAGGATAGAGAAGCTGCAGAAGATGACAGGGCTTGATATCAGAACCTTTGACGATGCGCTGACCTTCAAGATAGCTTTAATGGTAGTGAACTATATGAAGTACGTACATTCAAGGGATTTTTAAGGCGGAACATGCATATCGCAGGAATAAACAAAAGCACATTGCTGGATTACCCCGGACGGGTTGCCGCCACTGTCTTTACCGGCGGCTGTAATCTGAGATGTCTCTTTTGCCAGAACAGCTCTCTGGTGGAGGGGCTTATTCCTGAGATCAGGGAAGCGGATGTGCTGTCCTTTCTGGAGAAGAGGAATAAGGTATTATCCGGAGTATGTATTTCCGGAGGAGAGCCTACCCTGCAGCCGGATCTTGCTGACTTTATCCGGGAGATCAGAGCTTTGGGCTATAAGATAAAGGTCGACACGAACGGCACGAGGCCGGAGATTCTCAGGATGCTGGCAGAAAAGGAGCTGGTGGACTACATTGCCCTGGATATAAAGACGGGAAGGGAAAAATACAGGGAGCTCTGCAATGTCGATATGGAGGTGGAAAAGATCGATGAAAGCGTAGAGCTTCTTAAAAGCGGCGCATTTCCGGATTATGAATTCAGAACTACGGTGGTAGCGGAATACTTTGATGAAAAAGTAGCAAAAGACATATCGGACTGGGCAGCCGGCGGCAGGAGATATTTTCTGCAGAATTTCGTGGACACCAATACTTCCTTTGTCGGCAGAGGGGTTCTTCACGGGCAGACCAGGGAGGTAATAGAGGGATATGCGGAAATATTAAGAAGAACCATACCGGAGGTTTCGCTTCGTGGGATCGACTAGCACGGAAAACGATGATGATATCAAATACATGAAGGAGGCTATGAAGCAGGCCCGCAAAGCTTATGAAACCGGAGAGGTTCCCATAGGCTGCGTCATCGTGGAAACAGCTTCAGGTCGGATAGTCGGAAGAGGGTACAACAGAAGAAATACGGATAAAACGACTCTTGCCCATGCTGAGATAACAGCAATAAAAAAGGCATCAAAGGCTTTAGGTGACTGGCGTCTTGAAGGATGTACCATATATATCACCCTTGAGCCTTGTCCGATGTGTGCCGGCGCCATAGTGCAGGCCAGGTTTGACAGATGTGTATTTGCGGCACCGTCGGATAAGGCGGGCTGTGCAGGCTCAGTGGTAAACCTTCTGCAGGAGAACAGCTTTAATCATCAGGTCGAGATAACAAAGGGCATCATGGAGGAGGAATCACAGGCTCTAATCAGACTCTTTTTCAAGGAGCTCCGTCAGAGGATCTGATCTGGCGGAAGTAATTGTCCACAACAAAATTATGCGCCGGTTCAATTATTATGATATAATTATT
>CACZNY010000240.1 GCA_902782655.1 uncultured Lachnospiraceae bacterium | reverse complement strand
TTTCAAGCTCCCTTTCGGTAAGATTGCGCTCTGTATTCTGTGTAAGAGTCGTAGTGCTCAGATTTCTGGTCTCCGATATCTCCCGGGTGCTTTCCGTCTCCTGTCTCTGCCTGCTCTCATTCCTTCTGTAGGTATCCAGGATCTCGGTCAGCTCATCCTGGGTCAGCCTGTCCTCCCTTCTGAAGACAAGCCCCTCCTCCACGGGAGGTATCTCCTCAGGTATCTCGGGCTCTGCGGCTCTTTCCGCTGCCTGCTGAAGCCTCATTATCTCCTCGGCTGCCTGCTCCACATTTCCCGATACTATATTCATATCCCGGACAGCCTCAGGGTTTTCCAGGTACTGCTCTATCACATTGAATACCTGAGCGGCATTGTCGGGGAAGAGCCTTGTGATCTCATGAAAGACCTCCCGTCTCCTCTCCTCCTGCACTCCCTCACCTTCTTCAAGGCTCAGCAGTATCGCTCTTTCATCCTCTATAGCCCTTAAGGCATCCCGCCTGGTGCGCTCCCTGCCTCCCGTTGACCTTCTCTCGGGAGTCAGCTGTTTTAATATTTCCCTCATCTGCTCATAGCGGGAGACATTGGCAAGATTCATCTCGTTCATCTGCCTTATCTGATTCTCTATGAGCTCAATATTGCCCTCATTCTCCTGTATCTCGGACAGCTCCTCAAACTCGGTATAATCAAGGCTTAATGCCGTATCGCCCTCATTTATCTCACTGACCCTTATCACCGGATTGCTCTCATAGGTCGTATAGCCTACCCGGTTTATGGTGTTCTCCGAGGATCTGTAAAGCGCCCCCCTGTACTCGGTCCAGGCATTGCTCCTTGTGATCCTCTCGTATCCTGTATGATACAGGTTCTTTACTATATCAAAAAGCACCGCTGCATTTATGGTTTCGGTTACGGCAGCCTCCTTCAGCCTTTCGCTTCTGAGCTCCCTCTCGTAGATATTGCGCGCTTCATATGAGACGCTCTCCCTTATACGCTCCGTGAGCCTGCCTTCAGTCTCTGTCTCAGGCGTGATGCCTTCCGTTTCCCTTAAGATTATCTCGGCTCCCTCGCGCCTTATTGTCTCTGATTCACTCTGTACCGAGGCTTCTCTCAGGGTGCTTAAGGTCTCCCTTAATATCTCCCTTTCACGTTCTGTCTCAGGCTCAGCCTCTTCGGTATATGTCCTGCCGGCTGCTTCTGCCTCTTCCTCTGCCGGGATCTCCCCTCCCGCCTCAGTCCTGTATACTATTTCGGCTCCCTCTCTCACCATAGTGTCAAGGAAGCTTTGCACCAGCATCTCCTTTGCGGTATTCTCCTGCTCGGAGATCATCTGCTCCGCGAGGTTTATCCTGGTCTCATTGAGGCTTTTATTGAAGTTTGCTACTATCTGGTATATCGCTCCCGTCTGAAGCCTGTGCATGATGCTGCGGCTTAAGCTCTCTTCCCTGTAGGTGATCCCTGCCTCAAGTCCTCTTTCAACTATCTCCCGTGAAAGCTCCAGGGTCTCCCGGCGAAGCTCCGTGTTTTCCTGATCAAGGCTTACAGCCAGATAATCATTGATGAATTCCTCCTCCAGACGGGATTCCTCCATCATCTGCCTTACCTCGCTCATGAACTTCCTGTCATCCCTTATCCCTATCTTATACAGGGCGTCTGTGATATAAGCCCTGTCCTGATAGGAAAGCTCAGTATTCACTGAAAGCATGATGCGGTTCAGCATATTATTTATGATATCAAGCTTTTCCTCATTGCGGCTTGTAAAAAGGGTATTCCCCACTATCGTCGTAGCTCCCCCCTCAGCCACATATATCTCCGGCGGAGAGCTCACTATATGAAGCAGCTCCTCCGCTCCGATCTCCAGCCCTATCAGCGAATAATTCCCTGCTATCCGCTCACCGAAGGCCTCATGATCCTTCACGAAGTCCGTGCGGTTCTTAAGCTCAATGGGTGCCTTAAGCGTTATCATAATTCAGACAGTGCCTGGGCCTTGAGCGCCCTTCTTGTGGGTGGCCATTTAACGGGTGTCGGTTTTTCATTCTTGTTCCGGTTTGAAGGATGAGACTTGCCCTTTCCGTCTACTGTTCCGTCATAGATCCATTTGTTGAGCGTTCCCTGCTCCTCAAGCTCCGTTTTGCTCTTATTCTTGCTGCGGTTATCGTCATGGGACTTTCCTTTTCCCGCATAGGATCCGTCATAGCCCCACTTGTTGAGATTTCCCTGCTCCTCAAGCTCTGTTTTGCTCTTATTCTTGCTGCGGTTCTCATCATGGGACTTTCCTTTTCCCGCATAGGATCCGTCATAGGTCCATTTATTTCCCTTGCCCTTTTCCTCACCCTGCTTTTTGGTATCGTTTTTACTTGCCTTTCCGTGATACGATCCTCCTCCGGTAGGATGATCCTTATCAAGGATCCACAGATTACTCTTTCCTGTTGACTCTCCCTCCTTTTTTGTATAGGAGTACTTTGCCCTGTTTCCCTTATGCGACTCACCGCCTCCGAGATAATTGCCTGCATCCATCTTCCAGACCCCGCCTCTTTCCGCGGCAGGATTAAACTGATTGATGGCAAAAAGCTCCCTGTAGGATATGGTGGTGGTCTCGGTCAGAAGCTTGCTCTGCTCCGCATTAAGCTCTCCGTACTCCTTTGATATCACGGTGCAGCCCGTGAATATATAAGCCCTTGCGCAGTTATCGAAGCTGAAGTTGTCTCCTGCATTGGTCGTCTGCGCCCGGTTCACGAAGAGGATCAGAGGCAGCATCAGATCCGTTCCCAATGCCAGAGGATCTATGAAGCCTGAGTTTGCGTCAAACATTCCCGAATCCGTACCCACATATTTCTCCACCTGAAAGGTAAAGGGCTTTGATATGGGCTTCCTCAGCATATGCACATAGTCATTCAGGCCTCCCTCCTGATAGTAGTCAAATTCATTCTCTTTAGTGAAGACCCTGACGGACTTTATCGGCACGAAAAACATGGCTTCAACCTGAAGTCCGAAATTATAGCTTACTGCAGGGTTAAGCTGTCCCTTTCCTTTTGATCTGTCGTACGTTCCGCCGGTCGGCGCCGGTGTAAGATGCCCTTCTCCGAATGCCATTTTCTTTTCCTCTTATCCGAATGATATCCCGGATGGATTCCATTCCGTAATGCTCTTTTCCTTCTTTTCCCTGGAGGGACTGAGTTCCTTGTTTATCCCCGATATCTCCCCGCACCACTTCCGTCTCTGTCTGTGCTCGAGTCCGAGCACCTCGTTTTCACTCCAGTGGAAGTAATACGAGATGAAAGCCATCTCCTTAAAGAGCTCTTCCTCGGGGTAAAGCCTCATCCCTCCCCGGTAAAATTTAGCGGCACCTCAAAGGCTTTGCCGCAGTC
>CACZNY010000239.1 GCA_902782655.1 uncultured Lachnospiraceae bacterium | reverse complement strand
TCCTGCTTTCCAGAATATGCAGGGCCTGTCACAAGGATCATTTCAAAACCTCCTCAAAAAGCTGCAGGGCTGTAAGCGACACAAGCATCCACAGCTCGCATTTACAGAGGAACCATCCGCAAAGATCTCCGGAAAGTCCGCCAAAGCTCTTTTTGCATATATGATGATATACAGCAAAGACAATATGGGCGGCAGCAGCCATGACTGCTCCCGGGTACCCCTGAGAAACAAAAAAAGCCAAAAGAATCAGATCGAAAAATATCAGTACAGCCCTGATCTTATTCTTATCAGCCGAAGCAGCAAGCATATGCGCCAGCCCTGCCCCACCGTAAAGAGAAAAAGAAACCACGGACAGTCCGGAGAGAACCCGGCTTAACGCATACATAAGGATAATATTGATATAAGGGTATTCCGGCAGGACGCACCAGAGAGTAAAAACCGTGGCAAAATACATGCACAGGCGTATGACTGCAAAGGTTCCGATATGGGGATCCTTCAGTATCCCGTGCCTGCCGTCAGTATCCTTCAGGCTCGCAAGTGCATCGCAGGTATCTGCGTATCCATCAAGATGTATCCCGCCGGTGATGATCACCGGGATCAGCGTCAGAACAAGACCCCTGAGGACATCCGGAAGCCTCCATAAGAAGCAAAGGTAAGCAGCAATACCGCTTAATGCCCCGATGACTGTCCCCACCAGCGGAAAAGCCGGCAGAAGATATCTCATATCCAGCTCCCTGCCCCTGCCCTGCGGGACAGGGATAGCGGAAAACATCGAAAATGCCGCAGCTATCCCCTTCAGTATCCTCATATCTCTCCCTTAAGTATATCAGCCAGACCGCAGGAAATCTCTGCTGCAAGATCTGCCATCCCTGCTATCCTCCTGTTGATCAGCGCTAGATTCTTCATATAGTCTACAGTCTCCTCCCCGTATGCATCTCCCCCCGAAAAAACATCATTGGTGACTATCACAAGATTTCTGCATCTCGCATTAAGGGCTTCGACATCCTTGATAATATTGTCAACAATGATGCCGCCGTCCTTTCTTTCAGGATCAAACATCGTGTTTGCCAGAAGATTTCCCATATCCTCAAGCAGTACATTGGCTTCGGGCGGAATAGTAATATCAGCAATGGCAGTCTCTTTCTCTACGGTCAAAAATCCCCTGCCCTCCCTCTGCCTCAGATGGCGCATTATCCTCGTAAAGCCCTCTTCACCTGATACCTTCATGGTGGCAAGATAGACCCTGCTGTCTCCCAACGAGCATATCAGCTCCTCGGCGTACTCACTTTTCCCGCTGCCGCTTCCGCCTGTAATAAGAGCAAGCATATCCTCCTCCGGTCATTTCTGCGGCACGTAAGGGCTGATCCCCAGCTCCGAAAAGGTGTGGCCGCTGTTATATACCGTTAGCGCCTGATCAATGAGCGACAGTCCCATCAAAGCCCCCGCCCCCTCTCCAAGCCTGATGCCGGCAGAGATCAGCGCCTTAAGACGCAGTTCATCAAGTATCCTTCCTGCTGCCGGCTCCGCAGACCGGTGGGAAGCAATAAGAGCATTCCCCGCCGCCGGCTTCATGCGGCAGGCAGCAAGCGCTGCCACATCGGTTATCAGTCCGTCCAGTATCACAGGCATTCTGTATTCATAAGCTGCAAGGCAGGCCCCGCAAAGAGCCGCGATCTCAAAACCGCCCAGCTTTGACAGCACATCCACCGGATCATCCTTATCCGGAGCATTGACCTCTATCGCTTTCTCAACCGCCCGTATCTTTTTTTCAAGTCCTTCATCTGAAAGCCCTGCTCCCCGGCCTGTCACAGATGAAGGCTCCTCCCCGAGAAGCACACTCGACATGGCAGCGCAGGCTGTAGTATTGCCTATACCCATCTCACCCAGCAGCACTATATCTTCACCTTTTTCCTTAAGAAATCTGACCTGCTCCCTTCCGATATCCATTGCCTGACGGCACTCCTCTTTGGTCATAGCTGCGCCTTTTGCGATATTGCCGCAGCCCCTTGCCATCTTTCTGTTACGGATTCCTTCCGGTGTATCATCATACATTCCGACATCCACCGGTATAACGGTACAGCCTGCAGCTTTCGCAGGATAGTTCACGGTACTGCACCCGCTGCCTAGCGCCTTCGCCACCGCAAGGGTCACAGAGTGATCCGACTGGCAGACTCCCTCCTCTGCCACACCGTGATCCCCGATAAAAACAAGCAGGCTTCTTCTATTCAAAGTGATATCTGCGCTTCCGGTGAGCTCTGCGATCTTTATTATATAATCCTCAAGCGCTCCAAGGCTTCCCAGCGGCTTCGCAAGAGACATCCATCTGCTCTCTGCTTCTCTTTTCGCTCTGTATTCTTCTGCTTTGTCTGCAAATCTCTCTGCCATACCATGTTCCTCTGTGAAATAAAAATGAGGAAAGCCCGCATACATACTATCGGAAACAAAACCTGTACTCCAGCTTCTCCCGTCTGCCTTCACCGCTTTAAGCGCGTTTCCGTCATCCGTGCAGTCCCAGTAATGGAATTCATGAGCGTGTATCTCCTCTCCTGCCCTGAACAAAAGAGAATCCTCCTCCGGAAACACCCTTATATAACCGAATCTCCGGTTAAGCCTCTCACCGTAAATGCCTTCCCCCTTAAACACTCCGGCTAAAGGATAAGCCGCTCCTGTCCCGTCTCTCATCAGCTGCTGCAGATAAAGAAAGCCCCCGCATTCGGCAACAAGGGGCATCCCTCTTTCCACGCTTTCCCTTATCTGATCCAAAAGGACTGTATTGTCCGAAAGCTCTTTCAGATACAGCTCAGGATACCCTCCTCCCAGATATAATCCATCCGCATCGGGAAGCTCATCCCTCATAGGACTGAAAAAGACAATCTCAGCTCCGGCTTCCTTAAGCGCATCCAGATTGTCCTCATAATAGAATGAAAATGCCTCGTCTCCTGCTGCTGCGACCCTGCACCGCGCTTTTCTTTCCTGCCTTTCCCCGAACTCCATTTCATCGGAAGCTGCAGCATCTTCACCGGATTCCGCCAGCTCCAGAAGCCCTTTTATATCCACTGATCGGGACATAAGCTCTGCTATATCATCAAATCTCTCCTGCAGATCCTGTATCTCCTGCGCCGTGACAAGTCCAAGGTGCCTTGATTCAAGCCTCGCTCTTTCTGTCTCCGTAAGATAGCCGTATACCCTGATCCCTGCCTCTGTTTCGATCCTTGCACGAAGGCCTTCATAATTCTCCGGCCGGCACCCGGAAAAAAGAATGCCGCATATCCCCGGATTCCCCGTGGCAGACATGAGCTTTTTAAGCTCCGGCACCGGATCCTCCGTCTTTTCGGGGTCAAGGACAAGGATCACGGGAACACCCAGCAGATCTGCGATCTCAGAGGAGCTTGCCTCCCTGCTGCCTCCTATACCGTCATGATATCCCATGACTCCCTCTATTATCTTTATATCTCCCTTTACCTTCCCGAAGCTCTTCCTTACACCCTCTTCTCCTTCAAGGAAAATATCAAGATTACGGCATTTCACTCCTGCTATAAGCGAATGAAACATGGGATCGATATAATCCGGTCCGCATTTATATGGTACGACTTTATAGCCGAGCTGCATGAAGCATCGGATAAGTCCGCCTGTAATCACTGTTTTTCCCATTCCGCTTCCCACAGCGGATATCATTATCTTCCTCATGACTGATCTTACAGTGGCTTTCTCTTCATTTCCGATCCCTGTAACCCCTGGGTGTTATCATGCGCCCGTCCCGGTTTTCCGTCCTGGAATTTCCCACAAAGACTGTTGCGAACATATCAAGCTTTTCATTCTTAAGCTCCGACAGTGTAAGTACCTTCTTTTCCTCCCCGGGGCGCGCAATATTTCTCACATAGCCGCAGACTGTATCCCCGTTCTTTTTGCGAAGCATTGCCTCGCAGGCTTTCCTGAGGGTGTCAGGCCTGTGCTTCGACATGGGATTGTAAAGCACTATTACAAGATCAGCTTCAGAAGCAAGCTCCAGTCTCTTTTCTATCATTTCCCAGGGAGTATTTATATCTGACAGTGATATGATGCAGTGATCATCTGTAAGCGGCGCACCCAGGACCGAAGCCCCGCTCTGAGCGGCGCTGACTCCGGGGATCACCTCCACATCCACTCCATCGGCAAGTGTCAGCGCAGGAGCTGCCAGGCCGTACACACCGGCATCCCCTGAGCAGATAAGGGCCGCTGTCTTTCCTTCCCCCGCCTTTTCCAATGCATATCTGCACCTGTCCATCTCCCGGGTCATTGGGGTAGCATACAGCTCCTTTCCTTCAGACATATGTCTTATCAGATCTATATACAGGGTATATCCGCATATCACTTCAGCCTCATCTATCGCTTCCCTTGCGGCTGCCGTCATATG
>CACZNY010000238.1 GCA_902782655.1 uncultured Lachnospiraceae bacterium | reverse complement strand
GAAAAATTTTCCTTGCATTGGCCTCAAAACTGTGTTATTCTTGCACTTGCCGTGACAGCGGAGCGGGGTTCCCGTGCCGCGAGATAGCTGGGAAGCGGAAGTTGCTGTCTGTGCGAGTGCGAAAGCGCTAAGACCCAGGTACGACAGGTAATTTCGTGGAGCGAATGTCAGGACAACGATACTGGCGACGAAGTCACTGTACAGCGATTGGATGGGATGAGGCCCGTTTTGCAGACGGGAACCGGTTCCGGACATAGAGAGGCCGTTTTGTGTTTAATATATATAGGACACACGCGGCGATGTGTACAGTCACCGACCAAGAATTTTAATTAAGGAGGCGACTTTTTTTATGGCAAAACAGGTTATGAGGATCACCCTAAAGGCATATGATCATGAGCTCGTGGATCAATCAGCGGCAAAGATCATTGAAGCTGTCAGGAAGAATGGTTCCGATGTTTCCGGACCCGTGCCCCTTCCTACCAAGAAGGAGGTGATCACGATCCTTCGTGCGGTACATAAGTACAAGGATTCAAGAGAGCAGTTCGAGCAGAGAACGCACAAAAGACTCATAGACGTGATAGCACCCACGCAGAAGACGGTTGATGTGCTTTCAAGGCTGGAAATGCCTGCGGGCGTTTACATAGACATAAAAATGAAAGAAAAGAAATAATATTTATTAGAAGTGCGTATTGAGCATGCGCGGCAGCGTAATGCTCCGAGGCGTGTCCGGGATGAACGGACGAGAAAGGATGAAAACAAAAATGAAGAAAGCGATACTTGCTAAAAAAGTAGGTATGACACAGATCTTTGATGAAAACGGCATCCTTATACCGGTAACGGTGCTGGAAGCCGGCCCCTGTGTCGTAACACAGCTTAAGACAGTTGAAAACGATGGATATGAAGCCATTCAGGTCGGCTTCGGAGAGAAGAAGGAAAAGGTTGTGACCAAGGACAAGGGAGGAAACAAGTCCGTGGCACACAGACATGGAGTAAATAAGCCTGAAATGGGACATTTCAAGAAGGCCGGAGTTGACCCCAAGGAGTTTGTCAGGGAGTTCAGGTTTGAAAACTGTTCTGAATATGAGATAGGGGCAGAGATAAAGGCAGATATCTTTGAGGTCGGCGATAAGGTGGATGTGACTGCGATCTCGAAAGGAAAAGGCTTCCAGGGTGCTATTAAGAGACTGGGTCAGCACAGGGGACCCATGAAGCACGGTTCAAAATTCCACAGGCATCAGGGCTCCAACGGAGCAACATCTTCTCCCAGCCGCGTGTTTAAGGGAAAAGGAATGCCGGGACATATGGGAGCTGTACAGGTAACGGTAAAGAATCTTGAGGTTGTACGTGCGGATGCAGAGAAAAATCTTCTGCTCATAAAAGGTGCAGTTCCGGGACCCAAGAAGGGTCTGATCACGATAAAAGAAACCTCTAAGGTTTCTAAATAATCGAAGGAAAGGAGGATAACCCGAAATGGCAAACGTAAAAATTTACGATATGACAGGAAAAGAGACGGGTTCAATGGAGCTTGACGATAACATTTTCGGAGTCAGGATCAATGAGCATCTCATACATCTGGCTGTGACACAGTATCTGGCTGATAATCGTCAGGGAACACAGAAGGCCAAGACCAGATCGGAGGTTTCAGGCGGCGGCCGCAAGCCCTGGAGACAGAAAGGGACAGGCCACGCGAGACAGGGATCTACAAGATCTCCCCAGTGGAGACACGGTGGAGTTGTGTTCGCGCCGGTTCCCAGAGACTACAGCTTCAAGCTCAATAAAAAGGAGAAGAGGCTCGCTCTTAAGAGTGCGCTCACATCAAGGGTCGAGGCGGAAAAGCTCATCGTTCTCGACGGCTTAAAGCTGGATGCGATCAAGACCAAGGAGTTTAAGAAGGTGCTTGATGCATTAAAGATAGAGAAAGCGCTGGTTGTTCTGGATTCGCTGGACAGGAATGTGATCCTTTCCGCAAGGAATATCCCGGGGGTGGCAACCTGCCAGGCAAACAGCATTAATACTTATGACATAATGAAGTACAGCACAGTGGTAGCAACCAAGGCTGCCGTGGAGAAGATACAGGAGGTATACGCATAATGGCTGATATTAAATATTACGATGTGATACTTCGTCCTGTGATAACCGAGAAGTCGATGAATCTTCAGGCAGAAAAGAAATATACATTCTATGTGGTGCCTGAAGCGAATAAGACAATGATCAAGGAAGCCGTCGAAAAGATGTTTGACGGTGTAAAGGTCGAGAAGGTATACACAATGAACCTTCAGGGTAAGACACGCAGAAGAGGCTATACACAGGGAATGACCGCCAAGAGAAAGAAAGCAATAGTTAAGCTTACGGCCGATTCCAAAGATATAGAGATCTTTGCGGGATTATAATTCAGGATCTGAGAAGAGACTATGCCCGGTGATGAAATAAGCCGGACGATAAAAATATTCAGACTAGGAAAGGATACGGATAAAAATGGGAATAAAGACATATAAACCCTATACACCGTCAAGAAGAAACATGACGGGATCCGATTTCTCGGAGATCACTAAAAAGACACCCGAGAAGTCATTACTCGAAGCACAGAAGAAGCGTTCCGGGAGAAACAATCAGGGTAAGATAACAGTCCGTCACAGAGGAGGCGGCAACAGACAGAAATACAGAGTCATCGATTTCAAGAGAAATGACAAGGACGGGATTCCTGCACGCGTTGCAGGTATCGAGTATGATCCCAACAGAACGGCGAACATAGCACTGCTTATATATGCAGACGGAGAGAAAAGATACATACTTGCTCCGGAGGGGCTCAGGGATGGGGTGACTATAATGAACGGCCCCGAAGCCGAGATAAGGATAGGTAACTGCCTTCCCTTCAAATATATCCCTGTAGGTACAGAGGTACACAATATAGAGCTTTATCCGGGTAAGGGAGGACAGATGGTTCGAAGCGCCGGAACTTCGGCACAGCTCATGGCTAAGGAGGGAAAATATGCTACATTAAAGCTTCCTTCCGGCGAAATGAGGATGGTTCCCATAGACTGCAGAGCAACTATCGGAACGGTCGGTAACATTGACCATAACCTGATAAATTACGGTAAGGCAGGACGCATACGCCACATGGGAATTAGACCCACGGTAAGAGGATCTGTCATGAACCCGAATGACCACCCGCATGGAGGCGGAGAAGGTCGAGCTCCGATAGGACGTCCCGGTCCCTCTACACCCTGGGGTAAGCCGGCTTTGGGTTATAAGACCAGGAAAGCTAAGAAAGCCAGCAATAAGCTGATCGTGAGAAGAAGAAACGGTAAGGCATTAGGTTAAGGAGGGAATGATAGATGTCACGTTCAATAAAAAAAGGACCGTTCGCAGATGAAAGCCTTTTGAAGAAAATAGATGCAATGAACGCATCGGGCAAAAAAGAAGTGATCAAGACATGGTCCCGCCGATCCACCATATTCCCTTCTTTTGTGGGACATACGATAGCGGTTCATGACGGCAGGAAGCATGTACCGGTTTATGTAACGGAGGATATGGTCGGACATAAGCTGGGCGAGTTTGTAGCTACAAGGACATATCGCGGACATTCATCGTCAGAGTCGAAGTCCGGAGTTAAATAAGGGATAATATTAGGAAGGAGGTCAGTAATCCATGGCAAAAGGACACAGATCCCAGGTCAAAAGGGAAAGAAATGAAAACAACAGAGAAAAGAGACCGCACGCTAAGTTATCCTATGCAAGAATTCCGGTACAGAAGGCATGTTTTGTATTGGATGCCATCAGGGGCAAGAACGTAGGTGAAGCAGTCGCGATACTCTCATACAATCCGAGATACGCATCGGAGGTCATACTGAAGCTCGTGAATTCAGCGGTCGCTAATGCAGAGAATAATAACGGAATGGACAGCTCAAAGCTCTACATAGCGGAGTGCTATGCAAGCCAGGGCCCCATGCTGAAGCGCATACAGCCGAGAGCACAGGGGCGTGCATACAGGATTCTTAAGAGAATGAGCCACATTACAGTCGTACTGGATGAAAGGAGCTAATATATGGGACAGAAGGTTAATCCCCATGGCCTTAGGGTAGGTATCATAAAGGATTGGAGTTCGAGATGGTTTGCGCCGGATACAGAGTTCGCAGATAATCTCGTTGAGGACTACAGGATAAGGGAATTCCTTAAGAAAGAGCTGTATCAGGCGGGGATTTCCAGAATCGAGATAGAAAGAGCTGCAGGCAGGGCTAAGGTCATCATGTATGCCTCAAAAGTAGGTATAGTGATGGGTAAAGGCGGAGCAGAGATAGAAAAGACAAAAAAGAAGCTTCAGAAGCTTTCAAAGGACAATCTTGTGCTCGATGTGAGAGAGGTCAGGCGTCCTGACAAGGATGCTCAGCTGGTGGCTGAGAATATAGCGGGTCAGCTTGAAAACCGTGTGTCCTTCAGGCGCGCAATGAAATCTGCAATGCAGAGAACCATGAAGAACGGGGCGAAGGGTATCAAGGCCAGCGTTTCCGGAAGGCTCGGAGGAGCGGATATAGCAAGAAGAGAGTTTTATTCAGAGGGAACGATCCCGCTTCAGACTCTCAGGGCTGACATAGATTATGGCTTCGCAGAGGCTGATACAACCTATGGCAAGATCGGTGTAAAGGTCTGGATCTATAAGGATGAGGTTCTTGGAAAGCACAAGTATGCAGTATCTGAGGACGACCTTCCGGAGGATCCCAACATGAGAAATAACAACAGAAGAAGAAACAACAGGAGGGAGGGTGACAGATAATGTTAATGCCAAAAAGAGTTAAGCATCGTAAGCAAATGCGCGGAACGATGCGGGGCAAAGCAAATTCAGGCAATACCATTGTGTATGGTGAGTACGGTATAGTTGCTCTCGAGCCCTGCTGGATAAAGTCAAACCAGATAGAGGCTGCCCGTGTAGCTATGACAAGATATATCAAGCGTGGTGGACAGGTATGGATTAAGATTTTTCCGGACAAGCCGGTAACGGCCAAGCCTGCAGAGACCAGAATGGGCTCAGGTAAAGGTGCGCTGGAGTATTGGGTAGCTGTAGTAAAGCCCGGAAGAGTAATGTTTGAAATAGCAGGCGTGTCCGAGGATATCGCAAGAGAAGCCTTAAGGCTTGCTTCACACAAGCTTCCCTGCAAGTGCAAGATCTATTCCAAAGCTGATCTTGCGGCAGAGGTAGCGGCGAAAGGCGGTGACAACTAATGAAATCAGATAAGTATTTAGAGGATCTCAGAGCAAAGTCAGGTACGGAGCTTGCAGGCGATCTCACCGCAGCGAAGAAAGAGTTATTTAACCTTCGTTTTCAGAATGCGACAAACCAGCTTGACAATACATCCCGCATCAGGGAGGTCAGAAAGAACATAGCACGTATTCAGACGGTCATCACCGAGAAATCGGCTGAAGCCTGATCGGAAAGGAGATAAACGTGGAAGAGAGAAATCTGAGAAAGACCCGTACAGG